>JAIRLS010000227.1 GCA_031259205.1 Bacteroidales bacterium
TTGTTGTCGAACATATTGGTAGCTCGGCGGAAAACCTGCAATTGATCCATGAAACGATAACAAGCTTCCTTGCTTTTAAGGTCTATGGTCAGCAGTGCTCCGGGATGACCGTCGAACAAGCTGTCGGAAACGGTCTTATAGGGATTTCCGGGTAATTCCGGATAATTGACTCGTTCTACTTTATCGTTTTCCGACAGATATTGCGCCAACCGGAAAGCCGTTGCAGACATCCGTTCATAACGCAGGCGGAGCGTTTCCATCCCCATTGATTGCAGGCCGGCCGTATCCGGCGCCATGCACGCTCCTACGTTCCGCGCTATTTCCGACCGGAGTTTGAAAGCGAATCTCGACATCCCTTTGGGTTTCGGCACGGATTTCAGTTTCCGGTTGCTTGTCCAGTCGAACCGGCCGTAATCCACAATAGCGCCTCCTATGCTTGTCGCTCCTCCGGAGACGTATTTGGTGGTAGACACCACTTCAAGGTCGATGCCGCATGTTTGCGGACGGTAGCTTCCCCAGGGAACGACTGTCGTGTCAATGATCATGGGGACATGCTTTGTTTTCAGTATTTCCGATATTTTGGGAAAGTCGGCAATCTCCAGATGCGGATTGGTAATCAGTTCCGCAAAGAAAGCTACGGTGTTTCCGTCGATAGCGGCGGCGATTTCGTCCAAACGGTCGGTATTCACAAAACGGACTTCAACGCCAAATTCCTGCAAGGTGAATTTGAAAAAGGAGAAGGTATTTCCGAAAAGGTGCGGCGACGACACAATATTGCACCCTGCGTAAGCCATCGTGAAGAAAGTGTTGGAGATGGCGGCCATGCCCGAAGACAGCGCCATGACATGTTCCGCTCCCGAAGCCGCCTTGATCTTCGCCTCAAGAAAAGCGACCGACGGATTGGTGATGCGCGAATAGGTGTGCTGGTCGTAACGGTGTTGGAACGCGGCCGCAATGCTTTCCGAATCCTGATATTCAAAAGCGGCGTTCCGGTACACCGGTAAGTGGATAGCCCCGTATACGTCGGGTTGGGCGAATTTTGAATTAATGATTTTGGTGGTAATTTTATGATTCATTTTTTATCAATCTTTGAATTGGCGAACGGTATGTACAAAATAATCAAGTTCGTCGGTAGTGTGGGCAATGGATAGGAAATTGGCTTCAAAAGGCGACGGTGAAAGATAAATACCGTTGGCCAGCATGTAGCGGAAAAATTTGCCGAACCGTTGTTGATCGGTCTGGCAGGCATCCGCGAAATGATTGACCGGCCCGGAACTGAAAAACAGTGTGAACATGGAACCTATATGGTTTAGAACAATGTCTTTCCCGACGATGGCTTCGTTCAGTGCGACGAAAAAAGCCAAAGCGCGGTCATCCAATTCTTCGTAAAATCTTTTTTCGCTCAAAAGATGCTTGACGGTCGCTATTCCGGCGCTCATGGCTACCGGATTCCCCGACAGGGTGCCTGCCTGATAAACAGTACCGTCAGGAGCCAGCAGATCCATAATTTCTGCCGGCCCGCCGAACGCGGCCGCCGGAAACCCTCCGCCGAGAATTTTGCCTAAGGTAATCAGGTCGGGACGGATGCCGAACAGTTGTTGGCTTCCTCCGGCAGACAGACGGAAACCGGTAATCACCTCGTCGAAGATGAGCAGCGCTCCGTATTGACGAGTGATCTCGCGAAGAAACTCCAGAAAGTCGTTTTGCGGCAACACCACGCCCATATTGGCAGGCACCGGTTCCACAATTACCGCCGCTACTTCCGTGCCTCTTTCGCGAAAAAACCTTTTCACCGTTTCCATATCGTTAAACGGAAGACTGACCGTGCAGGAGGTAAAACAATCGGGTACACCCGCCGACGATGAGCCGGAAAGACGCGCGGCACCCGATCCCGCCGACACCAAAAGATGATCGGCATGACCATGATAGCAGCCGTCGAACTTTACAAGAATATTGCGACCGGTAAAGCCGCGTGCAAGACGTATGGCGCTCATTACCGCTTCCGTCCCGGAATTGACGAAACGAACCTTTTCCACGACCGGAAAACAAAGATTCACCAGCACGGCAAGTTCGGTTTCCGGCAACGACGGAATACCATAGCTCGTCCCGTTACTGACAGCCTTATAGACGGCGCGATTGACGGCCTGATGCGCATGACCGAGAATGAAAACGCCCCACGACAGGCAATAATCGGTCAGCCGGTTGCCATCCACGTCCGTCAGTGTGGCCCCCCGCGCTTTCCGGATAAAAAGCGGAGACTCCTCCACGTAACGCAAAGCCCTTACCGGACTGTTGACGCCGCCGGGAATATACTGCACCGCCTCTTCATAGGCTTTAACAGACAATGTTCTATTCATACCTGCCGAAAAAATCCGTTTTCAAACGTGCAAAGATATGGCTTTTCTTGCAACAAATCCTATTTTGTCGTTTTTTTTTAGATTTAATTTTTGCTTTAAAGAAGTTCAACGCCACAAAGTCGCCCAACACAAAGGCCTGCCGGTGGAAGCGGCAAACCTCTTTATTTATCGGACTTCAACGCTCAAAAACATTTACTTTCGCAGCCTCTCCGTATTTAAAACGGGGGTAGCGTAAAAAACAGCAAGATATATACTGATTCCTCACTTGTTGCACGTTCAAAAGCCCGCCGGTAGCGACCGTTTTTAGTTTTTAACTCTTAGCTTTTGATTCACAGTCTATTTAAGGAATACTTGTAGATTTTGAAATTTTATGTAAATTTGCCCCGAATTTGTTACTTTATAAACGTCTGATTAATTAATATGAAAGGATTAAAAATCATTGTATTGGCGAAGCAAGTGCCCGATACCCGCAACGTAGGCAAAGACGCCATGACGGAGGAGGGAACGGTAAACCGTGCGGCATTACCGGCCATTTTCAACCCCGAAGACCTTAACGCGCTGGAACTTGCATTGCAAATAAAGGATAACCACGCCGGCACCACTGTTTCCCTGCTGACGATGGGACCGCCCCGTGCAGCCGACATTATCAGGGAAGGCCTGTATCGCGGCGCCGACAACGGTTACTTGCTTACCGACCGGGCTTTTGCCGGTTCCGACACACTCGCCACCTCTTACGCTCTTTCGTGCGCCATACGTTCCATTGGGGTGTTCGACCTGATTATCTGCGGCAGGCAGGCCATCGATGGCGATACGGCTCAAGTAGGGCCTCAGGTAGCCGAAAAATTGGATATTCCCCAGATTACTTACGCCGAAAAGGTGCAAAAAATAGAAAAAGACAAAATACAGATCACACGCCGGCTGGACAGGGGCGTGGAAACAGTGGAAGGCGACATGCCGCTACTGGTGACGGTCAATGGATCTGCGCCGGAATGTCGTCCGCGCAACGTCAAACTGATGATGAAGCACAAATACGCCCGGACAGCCTCCGAACAGAAGGAAAGCGGCGTTGATACGACGTTGTACGACAGCCGCAAGTATCTCAACATTGCCGAAATCACTGCAAAAGATATCAACGCCAATGTTGCCGATCTTGGCTTGTCCGGTTCGCCTACCAAAGTAAAAAAAATTGAAAACATTGTCTTTCAGGCAAAGGACTCCAAACGGTTAACCTCGTCCGACGCCGACATTGAAGGACTGATGATAGAACTCATCTCCAATCACACCTTAGGTTAATGATTAATTCACCGAAAAGAATGAACAACATATTTGTATATTGCGAAGTAGAAAACGGCACAGTAGCCGACGTCAGCCTTGAACTCTGTACCAAGGGACGCAAACTGGCCGATGAATTGCAATGCCGGCTCGAAGCCATCGTTATCGGCAAGAATCTGAAAGACATCGACAAACAGATTATCCCGTATGGAGTAGATAAACTGTATATAGCCGAAGACGCCCGTCTTGAGCCATACACCACGCAACCGCATACTTCCATTATCGTGAAACTGTTTGAAGAAGAAAAGCCGCAAATCGCCCTGATGGGCGCCACAGGCATAGGCCGCGATCTTGGTCCGCGGGTGTCGAGCGCATTGCACAGCGGCCTGACCGCCGACTGTACGTCGCTCGAAACAGGCGACCACGAAGACAGAAAAGCCGGAAAAACGTATAAAAATCTGCTTTATCAGATACGTCCCGCTTTCGGCGGCAACATTATCGCAACCATCGTCAATCCCGACTGTCGTCCGCAAATGGCGACCGTCCGCGAGGGCGTGATGAAGAAAGAGATACTGGACGCCGGCTATAAAGGAGAAATCGTCCGGCTCGACGTGGAAAAATACGTCACCGCGAGCGATTTTGCGATAAGCGTAATCGAACGCCGGATGGATAAATCGAAAGTCAATATCAAGGGAGCGCCGGTGCTTGTTTCCGGAGGTTACGGCATGGGATCCCGCGAAGGCTTTAACCTGCTGTTTGAATTGGCGGAAGTCATCGGCGCCGAAGTGGGAGCGTCACGTGCAGCCGTAGACGCCGGTTTTGCCGACCATGAACGGCAGGTCGGACAAACAGGCGTCACCGTCCGCCCAAAACTTTACATCGCTTGCGGCATATCGGGACAAGTACAGCACACGGCGGGAATGCAGGAAAGCGCAATGATCATATCCGTCAACAGCGACCCCTGTGCGCCTATCAACGCCATTGCCGACTACGTGATTACAGGCGACGTGAACGACGTAATCCCCAAAATGATCAAATACTTCAAACAGAATAAAAAATAAAACAGGGGTAAACCACAGCTTTTAACCACGAAGTCGCAGGAGCGGTACAATGCGTCCCTGCTGG
>JAIRLS010000252.1 GCA_031259205.1 Bacteroidales bacterium
AATTCTTCTGACCTCCACGAATACACGAATGTAGAGGCGCACGGCGTGCGCCTGAATGTAGAGACGCACGGCGTGCGTCTGAAAAGCCATCCGCTTTGGAGAATGCGGAACGTCCTGAAAGGACGTAACTTTCATAACCGCAGGTCAACGACCTGCGGAAGCCTGTCCATAACTTCTTCTGCCTGAACCGTAAGCTCGACGCAGTCAAAGGCAGTACTTGTCCTGCCTTTGACTGCGTCAATTTTCAATTCAGGCAGCCGCACTGCTGCGGGAGGCTTCCTTTCCACCGGTCAGCGACCGGCGGAAAGGAAGAGGGATAGTAAGAAAGCGGGAAACAAAACACGGATGAAACAATCCACTGACCCATAGCGCCTCTATAAAAGGATTAACCTGAATTTTCAATTTTCAATTCATCGCAATTTTCGCTCGCGTGAAGTATAAAAATGTGAAGTGAGGTTAATCAATGATTTTAAACCGGAGAAACAGCAGGTATAACAAAACGCCTGCCACCAGCCCGCCTGCCACGTCGATGAGATAGTGCGCCTTGATGTAGACAGTGGAGCACAGCAGGATGAAAAAAAGCGGCAGGGCATAGCGGAACAATTCCCGGCAATGTCTGAAGATGAAAATCAACACTATCAGCGTAATACCTACATGGGAACTGGGAAAAGCGCCTGTCGGCTTTTCGGCGACGGATTGAAGAAAACGCATGACGTCGCAGAAAAGATAACCGTCGGGTACTTCGTTTGCCGGAGCGGAAAAATAAAACTGAGGGCCTGTTACCGGAAAGACGGAAAAAATCAGGTAAAAGCAATAAAACGATCCGATAAAGAGCAGAATAGCCTTGTCGACAATGTCTTTCCGGAAAAACCAGCACCAGAGAACCGTGCCGAAAAAAATGAAATAGTAGGAAAAATATCCGAAATACATCAATTCGCTGAACCATGCCTGCGGCAGACAGCGACTAAATTCGAGACTGGGTTGGCAACCGAACAGGATGCTGTCGGCGTTCATGAAAAAACGGTCGAGGTTGTCGAAAATCAGCAGGTTAAAATGATATGTTTCAGGATACCAATAGTTGAGCATGATAATGGGGAAAATACGTCTTGCGACTGCCAGCGCCGGCGATGAGGCGTGCCTGTCGAGCCACGCGACGAAAAAAATCCAGCCGGCCGCCGCAGCCCGCACTGCATAATGCATCCACAGAAAGTCCAGCCGGCCGGTAAAAAATGCGAGGTATCCCGCCGTAATACCGATATACAGCAGCGTGGCATATTCAACTCCCAAAAGACGGTAACTTCTCAGTAAGTGAAGAAAACGACGGCCTCCGGAAGTATCGGAATAATTAAAACCTGACATTCAACGAAGTAAAAAATGTACGTTGGAAACCTCTCCGGCATTGACGAAAACCGGAAAAAAGCGCCTGCCGGCGAAACACAAACAAAAGAACAGAATTATTGACAGATGAAACTTCATTATTGTTTTGAGTGTTAAAATTTGCAAAATTAGACATTATTTATCAAATACAAAATAATTGTCCGGACTGTCACAGAATCAACGCATTAAAATTCGAGGAACTTGACGGGGAAATTTTTGTTCCATGTAGTTTTCGGTCTTTTTGAGCGTAAAGATTCTTTTCCTCCGGCAATACGGCCGAAATTTGTTGATATTGACACGGTTCTTATTTTTTTGTGCATTTTCCCTGCAATACGCTCTCTGATTTTGCGGTTTTCGTATTTTGATGTAACTTTGGGGCTTATTTTAATAGTGTAAAAAATATGAGAAAGTATATAGTAGCAGGCAATTGGAAGATGAACAAGAGTCTTGCGGAAGGAATCCGGCTGGCCGAAGAGGTAAATGCAGCCGTAGAAAAGGCAGGGGAGTTGAAATGCGAGGTCGTGATAGCGCCGCCTTTCCTGCATCTCACGGAAGTGAGCAAGGTAGTGGGCAAAAAGGTGAGCCTTGCTGCCCAGAACTGTGCTGCGGAAGCGTCGGGCGCATACACCGGCGAAGTGTCGGCAGGCATGTTGCAGAGCGCCGGTATTCCTTATGTTATCACAGGTCATTCCGAACGTCGCACCTATTATGGCGAAACCGACGCTATTCTGGCAAAAAAAACGGCACAGGCGCTGGCCAGCGGATTGAAAGTCATTTTCTGCATTGGCGAGGAATTGTCGCAACGTGACAGCGGCAAATACTTCGAAACAGTAAAAAGCCAGATTGAAAACGGATTGTTTCAACTGTCCGCCGCCGAATTTAAGAATATCGTCATTGCCTACGAGCCGGTATGGGCTATCGGTACCGGACGCACCGCCACATCCGGGCAAGCGCAGGAAGTACATGCCTTTATTCGCAAAATCCTTGCCGGAAAATACGGACAGCAGGTTGCCGACGACGTCGCCATACTGTATGGCGGAAGTTGCAATGAAAACAATGCAGGGGAACTTTTCGCACAGCCCGACATTGACGGCGGACTGATCGGCGGAGCATCCCTGACGGCTGAAAAATTTATCAGGATTGTCACCGCTTTTTGAGGTCATCATCCTGACGAAATGAAGGCGGAAGTCGATTTTCTGGTCATCGGGTCGGGGCTGGCAGGCTTGAGTTTCGCACTGAAAGTGGCCCCCTGGGGCAAGGTGTGCATAGTAACCAAAACGACGCTGGACGATACCAACACCCGCCATGCCCAGGGAGGAATCGCAGCCGTTACCGGATCGGGCGACTCGTATGAAAAACACGTCGCCGATACGCTTATTGCCGGCGACGGGCTGTGCGACGAAGAGGTAGTGCGCATGGTAGTGAAGGAAGCGCCCGAACAGATCAGGCAACTGATCGAATGGGGTACGCAATTCGACCGCACCGGCGCCGGCGCTTTCGACCTGCACAAAGAAGGCGGACACAGCGAATATCGCATCCTTCACCACAAGGACAGTACCGGCTTAGAGATTCAGCGTGCCCTGTCGGAAATGGCACGCCGGCATCCCAACATCACCATCCTCGAAAATCACTTCGCTGTGGACGTTATCACGCAGCACCATCTCGGAAAGTTAGTCAAACGGTACCATCCGGATACGGAATGTTACGGAGCCTACCTGCTGGATATCGCCCATAACCGCACCATCGCCATGACAGCGAAAATTTCCATGATGGCCACCGGCGGTACCGGCAACCTCTACTCCACTACCACCAATCCGCTTATCGCCACCGGTGACGGAATAGCTATGGTATACCGCGCCAAAGGCATTATCGACAACATGGAATTTATACAGTTCCACCCTACTTCCCTTTACTATCCGGGCGAAAAACCCTCCTTCCTGATCACGGAAGCCTTGCGCGGCTTCGGCGCCGTACTGCGAACACTCGACGGCAACGAGTTCATGCACAAGCATGATCCGCGCGGTTCTCTCGCGTCGCGCGACATCGTAGCACGCGCCATCGACCACGAAATGAAAGTCAGAGGCGATGAACACGTGTACCTCGACGCTACACGCACGCCACACGGGGAGCTTAAAACGCACTTCCCCAATATTTACGAAAAATGCCTGAGTATCGGCATAGATATTACCAAAGATTACATACCGGTGATTCCGGCAGCGCATTACCAGTGCGGCGGCATCAAAGTGGACATGAAAGGCCGCAGCAGCATCAACCGCTTATATGCAGCCGGCGAAACGGCATGTACCGGATTGCACGGCGCCAACCGGTTAGCGTCCAACTCGCTGCTCGAAGCGCTGGTATATGCCAACAATGCGGCTCAAGACGCCCTGTCGTATTTCAACGCCTGCCGTATCCCGGAAAACATTCCCGAATGGAACACCGAAGGCACGGCGCATCCCGAAGAAATGGTGCTTATCACGCAAAATTACAAGGAAATGCAACAAATCATGAGCAACTATGTCGGTATTGTCCGTTCAAATCTTCGTCTGAAAAGGGCTGCCGACCGTTTGCAAATCATCTACGAAGAAACGGAAGCGCTGTATGCCAAAACAACGCTGTCCGTTCAACTGTGCGAACTGCGCAACATGATCAATGCCGGATACTTAGTCATCAAAAGCGCACAGGCGCGTCACGAAAGCACCGGACTGCACTGCACCATTGATTATCCCCACAGGAAGCCTAATCCCGGATAAAGAAAAGTGAAAGAACAGGATGACATATTAAGGAAAGCGACGCAACGGGAATACGAACACGGCTTTGTTACCCCCGTCGAAACGGAAATGCTGCCCAAAGGTTTGAATGAAGACACCATCCGGCTGATTTCAAGAAAAAAGGACGAACCGGCATTCCTGCTGGATTTCCGGCTAAAGGCGTTCCGTCAATGGCAAAAAATGAAAATGCCCCGATGGGCGCATCTCGACATACCGGACATCGATTATCAGGACATTATCTATTATGCAGCGCCCAAACAGCGGCCGGTACTGGAAAGCATGGATGAAGTGGATCCCGAACTTCGCAAAACATTTGAAAAATTAGGTATTCCGCTGGAAGAACAAAAAATGCTGGCAGGCGTAGCCGTCGACGCCGTAATGGACAGCGTATCGGTAAAAACCACTTTTCGCGAAGAACTGGCCAAATACGGCATCATTTTCTGTTCATTCGGCGAAGCAGTGCACAATCACCCCGATCTGGTGAAACAATACATGGGAACAGTGGTGCCTCCGGGCGATAACTTTTTCGCAGCCCTCAATTCCGCCGTATTCAGCGACGGTTCATTCTGCTATATCCCCAAAGGCGTGCGTTCCCCGATGGAACTGTCCACCTACTTCCGTATCAACGCCGCCAATACGGGACAGTTTGAACGGACGCTCCTGATTGCCGACGAAGGAGCTTACGTGTCGTATCTCGAAGGATGCACCGCCCCGCAACGCGACGAAAACCAGCTTCATGCCGCTATTGTGGAAATCGTAGTAATGAAAAATGCGGAAGTAAAATATTCTACCGTACAAAACTGGTATCCGGGCGACAGGAACGGAAAAGGCGGAATTTTCAATTTTGTCACCAAACGCGGCATTTGCAAAGGCGACCATGCAAAACTCTCATGGACACAGGTAGAAACCGGTTCCGCCATCACGTGGAAATATCCGAGTTGCATACTGCAAGGCCATTGTTCCTCAGGCGATTTTTTTTCGGTAGCGTTGACCAACAACCGGCAACAGGCGGATACCGGCACCAAAATGATTCATATCGGAAAAAACACCCACAGCAGAATTGTTTCCAAAGGTATTTCCGCCGGACACAGCCAAAACAGCTATCGAGGGCTGGTGAAAGTAATGGAAGGCGCCGAAAATGCGCGTAACTTTTCGCAATGCGACTCCCTTCTGCTGGGCGACCGGTGCGGAGCGCACACATTCCCCCGCATGGAAGTCGGCAACACTTCATCCCTCGTGGAACACGAAGCCACAACTTCAAAAATCAGCGACGAACAACTGTTCTATTGCCGTCAGCGGGGCATCTCATCCGAAGATGCTATCGGTCTGATTGTAAACGGCTATGCTCGTGAAGTCATCAACAAACTGCCGATGGAATTTGCAGTAGAAGCGCAAAAATTGCTGTCTGTCTGTCTGGAAGGAAGTACAGGATGAAAACACGGAATTGAGTATCCGGGACGGTAATCCCTGCGAGGACTGTCATGTACCCCGATTTTCGGACAGCAAGTAAAGACAAAAAAGTATAAATTTGCGGGATGAAAAGCAAGCGAATATTCACGAGCCTCTTTAACCCAACTTGGCCAAAATCACCCCAAAATAAGGGAAAACGAGCACGCAGAGACGCGCCTAAATTATTCGCTTTTCACTGCTTTTAGCGTTTTTACTTTCCCGTCTTTTTCGAGGCGGAAGAAATACAGTCCTGCGGGCAGTCGTTCCAGATGAAGGGTCTCGTCTGCGCCGGTCGTTTTTCGGATGTGGACGAGGGCGCCGCCGGACGAGAAGACCCGCAGCGTGCCGCCTTCGGCGCCCGTGAGCCGCAACTCGCCGGTAAAGGGATTGGGGGAGAGGCGGAAGGTTTCGCTTTCGCTCATGTCCGGCGCCGAAGTGGGGACGTCCACAGCAATGGTTTGCGCGCTGTCGTTTACCACAAAGTTGTTGCCGCTAAAGGTGATAACGCCTTCTATGGTATCGTCCGCGTTTTCCGCGTCTATCTCGTAACCGTCGGTCAGTTCATAGCCGGGGATATCGGCCACGACCAAATATTTTCCGGCCGGCAGGTTCCGCACGACGAAATATCCGTTTTCGTCGGGTTGGACGGTACGCACTAATTGCCACTCGCCGTCGTCGGGTTTGAAGGTTTTCTGGGCGCTGCCTTTCTTGGAACGGTAGATGCCCACAGTGGCATTGCGGGCTACTTTGGCTTTCTGCTCGCCGTCTTCGTAGACGACATACCCGTCTATCACCACTTTCCCTTCTTTTATCGCCGGTATGGGCTTCATGCGGAAGACAATGTTCAGGTCGCCATTCGCTTCCGCTGCGGTCAGTTTGGTGGCGTCATCCCATTGGGTGGCGCTTTCCGCTTCGGCATAATAGGTGGTCAGGTGGCCGGGTACGTTTTCCGCGACGGCGATGTACTGTCCTTCGGGCAGAATCACGCGGTAATGTCCGGCGCTTTCCCTGTCCGCTTCGTACACATCCGTTGTTGCCGCGCCGTCTGCCGGGTAGAAAAGCACCCGCGCGCCCTGTGCGTCAACGGGGTTGCCGAGGCTGTCGTTCAGTTCGACATGGGCGACGACAGGCCATCCGGCCCAGTATTCCCTGTCGCCCGTTTCGGCGAATATGCCGAAGACGGCAGTTCCCGTCAGGAAACTGTTGTTGTACCATCCGGCAAACTCGCATCCTGTTTTGGAGGGCGACTGCAGGATCACGGTATCTTCGACGGTAAAGGTCGCCGGGTTGTCGCTGTGGTTGGTTCCGCCGTTCAGGTGGTAAGTGATGTTATAAATGTTGGCCGTCCATTGGGCATACAAAGTGGTGTTGTTGTATATCGTGTCGTTTTCAAAATCCCACTGGTCCGTGCAGGCGGCCTGCCGGTACCATCCGCCGAAGGTGTAACCGTTGCGTACCGGC
>JAIRLS010000277.1 GCA_031259205.1 Bacteroidales bacterium
GGCAATCGCGATTTTTGGAATTATCTGAAAGGCGAAAAAACGTTTTTCAGTCGTGAAGAAAACCGCGAACTCAACCTGACACTGATTGATTATGAGAATCCGGCAAATAATCTGTTCGAGGTTACGGAAGAATATTATCTCTTCAACGGACAATATGCCAACCGTGAAGATGTAGTATTTCTCGTTAACGGCATTCCCGTTTTGGTTGTCGAATGTAAAAACGCCACAAAAGATGAAGCAATATCCGTCGGTATCGACCAGTTACGGCGCTATCACCGTGAAACGCCCGAAATGATAACGCCGCAACAGTTTTTTACGGTTACGGAAAGCATAAGTTTTTCATACGGAGTAACGTGGAATACAATTCGCCGCAATATCTTCAATTGGAAACATGATGAAATCGGGAATCTTGAAGCTAAAGTAAAATCGTTTTGCGACAGGCAGCATGTCCTTGACCTGCTCAAAAAATTTATCCTGTTTGCCGAAAAAGACGGAGAACTGAGTAAATTTATCCTTCGGCAACACCAAAAAACGGCAGTCGATAAGGTTATTGAGCGGGCGTTGAATCCCGCAAAAACGCGGGGTTTGGTATGGCACACGCAGGGCAGCGGCAAGACTTATACGATGATAAAAACGGCGGAACTGCTGTTCAAAGCGCCGGAAGCCGAAAAGCCCACCGTCATTTTGCTGATTGACCGCAACGAACTGGAAGACCAGATGCTGAAAAACCTGGCGTCGGTAGGCGCCAATAACGTCGAGAAAGCCGCAAGCATACAGGATTTGCAACGGCTTTTGAGAAGCGACTATCGCGGCGTCATTGTCAGCATGGTACATAAATTTCGCGATATGCCCGCCGAAGTCAATTCGCGTAAAAACATCTATGTGTTGATAGACGAAGCGCACCGCACCACAGGCGGCGATTTGGGGAACTTTCTGATGGCGGCAGTACCCAATGCTACTTTTATCGGTTTCACCGGAACGCCTGTCGACAAAACCGTTTATGGCAGAGGCACATTTAAGACATTCGGTATTGACGATGAAAAAGGCTATCTGCACAAGTATTCCATATCCGAAAGTATTGAAGACGGTACTACTTTGCCGCTTTTCTACGCCGTTGCGTCGAACGAACTGCTCGTGCCGAAAGATATTCTGGAAAAAGAATTTCTGAATCTTGCGGACGCTTATGGCGTGAATGATATCGAGGAGTTAAACAGGATTCTTGAGAGCGCCGTTAATACAAAAAACTTTCTGAAAGGACAGGAACGGGTCGAAAAAGTGGCTGAATATGTGGCGAAACATTATCTGGAAAATGTTGAACCATTAGGCTACAAGGCTTTTTTGGTCGGCGTTGACCGTCCCGCCTGCGCAATGTATAAAAAGGCGTTGGACAGGTTTCTACCGCCGGAATATTCCGAAGTGGTTTATACCGGCAACAACAACGATACGGAAGATTTGAAGGCGCACCACCACAATGCGGTCAGGGAAAAAGAGATTCGCAAGAAATTTACGAAGATAGACGAATTGCCCAAAATCCTGATTGTTACCGAAAAACTGCTGACCGGATATGATGCGCCTGTTCTGTATGCGATGTATCTCGACAAACCCATGCGCGACCATACGCTTTTGCAGGCTATTGCGCGGGTAAACCGTCCGTATGAGAATGAAGAAAAGGATATGATAAAACCGCACGGTTTTGTACTGGATTTTGTGGGCATTTTTGAGAACCTCAAAAAAGCGCTGGCATTCGACAGCGACGAAATCAATGCCGTTGTAAAGGATATTCAACTGTTGAAGTATCTGTTCCAAAGCAAAATTGAAAAAGATATTCCGCCTTATACGGCGCTCATACGGCATGGTTTTAACGACAGGGACACGGATAGCCTGATAGAATATTTCCGCGACCCTTCGCGACGCAAGGAATTTTTCAAACTTTACAAGGAACTGGAAATGCTTTACGAGATAATTTCGCCCGACAAGTTCCTGCGTCCGTATATTGACGCTTATGCGACGCTTTCGGCTATTTATCGGGTCGTCAGAAATGCGTATGCCAAACGTGTTCAGGTAGACAGGGAATTTCAACGCAAAACAAACGAATTGATTCAAAAGCGAGTATCAGGCGCTATACAGGACTTTAACGACGGTTTTCTTGAAATCAATGAACAAACGATTCAAAAAATCAAAGATTCGCAGGGAAATGACAACACAAAAGTTATCAACCTGATAAAAAGCATTGAAAAAATAGCGGATGAAAATTCGGACGATCCGTTCCTTATCGGATTGAAAGAGCGTGCCGAAGCCGTTGAAGATAATTATGAGAACAGGCAAATCAGCACACAGGAAGCGCTGGACGAAATTCGTAGATTATGTGAAGAAGACGTGAAACGCAAAAAGGAACAGGCGCAAAAAGGTTTTGACGGATTGACATTTTTCATTTACAGGTTATTGTCGGATAAAGGAATCGGCAATTCGGATGAAGTAATCCGGAAAATCAAGGAAGCATTTGCAAGTCATTCCAATTGGAAAGACAGCGAAAAAGAGTTACGCGAACTTCGAAATTCTGTTTATGATGTGCTGCCTGAAGAAGACGACGATATGGATAAGTCCGTAAAATTAGTCGAAGAAATGTTTAATCATTTGTTCAAAGCATATAATCTGTAATACAGGACAATGGAACAGGAACGTAACATAATACAAACCGGATGGCAAGACAAGACAGACTTTAAAGCCTGTGTCCACGATTATGCAACGAAAATGAATGTCTCTGTAAAATCGTTGTCGTTGAGACCGATGAAAAACAAATGGGCTTCCTGTTCAACTGACGGTAATCTCAATTTTAACAAAGAACTGCTTGATATGGAAAAAGATTTGGGCGAATATGTTATTGTTCACGAATTGCTGCATTTTAGCGTTCCTAATCACGGAAAACTGTGGAAAAGCCTGATGAGAGCATATTTGGGGGATTATGAGAAGTCGGAAGAAAGATTGAAAAAATGTATAACTGAAAAGGCTACCTTTGCGCCGGATAAAATGGAAGGAAATGATTGAAAAGAAAGGAAACAGGTATACCGGCAACGCTCCCGCAGCAGGAAGCCCGGTACGAAACAGGCGGGACGGCAAACCGTCGCATACAGCCGGAACGTTATGTGCAGTGCCACCCTAAATTTTGTTGGAAAATATATGAAAACATTGAAAAAGATTGACATTATAAAAAAGACATTGTATAAAGTATTTAGGGTATGTTTTTTGAAAAACGGAGAGTAAAATTATGGAAAAGAAAGGAAATTTGGTTAAATATTTTTGGCAAATAACTTATGCGCATACCATAGCATATTTTGTTGCAGGGATTTTTGCGCTTATTGTTGTAAATTACAGGGATCTATTTGCAACGGAAATTATATCATCATTTATGCTTTCCGTAGATGAACCCATTGTGGTATTAGGCGGAACATTTTTACAGATATTCCGTGGAATAATTATCGCATTAATAATTTTGCCTTTACGGAAAGTATTTTTTGAAGAGAAAT
>JAIRLS010000309.1 GCA_031259205.1 Bacteroidales bacterium
GTAAAGCCCTCTGTGGGAGGTCTTATTTCAATTTATTAATTTCCCATTTCTTCATTTTTTTCAAAAAAAGATGAAGCAGTTTTGATTATTCGGGATAATCATTTACATTTGTGAAAAAAATCAGGATATATGAAATTCGGAGTAGTTAATTTTCCGGGCAGTACCGGTTTTTCCGACACGATGTATGCCTTGCAGGTTGTGTTGGAGCAGGAAGTGGTGCAGATATGGCATGAGAGTAATACTCTTCCCAAGGTGGATGTGGTGGTATTGCCGTCGGGCGCTTCATTTGGGAATGACCCGTTGCCGGGGAGCAAGGCGGCTCAGTCGCCTGTTATCAAAGCGATCCGAAAGTTCGCCGATAACAGAGGAGTGGTATTGGGCATTGGGAACGGATTCCAGATATTGTGTGCTGCAAAATTGTTGAGCGGGCAACTGATCGCCAATCAGTCCGGCGTTTTTACCGGAAAGAATGTATGCGTGAAAGCGGGCAATACCTCTACTCTGCTTACGCGATTCCTTTCCAAGGGACAGATATTGCAATTGCCTGTTGCACACGGCTTCGGACAGTATCAGGCAGACGACAAAACGATGACGGAATTACACCGGAACGGACAAATCCTGCTTCGTTATTGCAACAGGGACGGCACCATATCGGCTCTCTCCAACCCCGACGGTTCAATGGACAACATTGCAGCCATTCACGACAGGAACGTTTTCGGCATGATGGTATGCATAGAACGGGCAGTAGATCCGGATTTGGGCAATGCCAACGGATTGCTGTTTTTTCAAAGTCTTATCAATTACCGGTGAGGACGATGATCACAGAAATCATCCGCAAATAAAAATTTCCAAAAAAAAATCTTATTTTTGCACCGGATAATAAAGCGAACTCAATGAGCAAATTGTTGACGGTTTCACTCTCGCCGCACGTACACAGCGGGAATAGTATATCGCGAATGATGTATGACGTATTGTTGGCATTGGTGCCGGCTTTTCTGGTGTCGGTATGGATGTTCGGCATTGGCGCCGTGTACGTCACGACGGTAGCGGTATCTTTTTGTCTGTTGACCGAATATGCCATTACCAAATACCTGCTGAAAAGCGTCCCCACGTTGAGGGACGGTTCGGCGGCAGTAACCGGCGTCCTGTTGGCTTTCAACGTACCTTCGAACTTGCCGATATGGATTTTGGCCATAGGCGCCGTGATTGCCATAGGCGTTGGCAAAATGACTTTCGGCGGTTTAGGCAATAACCCTTTTAATCCGGCGCTGGTAGGGCGGGTGTTCCTGCTGATTTCTTTTCCCGTTCAAATGACCAGTTGGCCTCAACCCATTGTTTCCCGCTGGAATGTGGACACGATATTCAGTTTCGGCGAATATTCTCAGGAATACGTCAATGCCTGTACAGGTGCAACGCCTCTGGGAGTAGTCAAGGAAAGCGTTAAGGGATTGGAAACCGCCGCCACAAGCGGCGCCACGTCGGAACCGTTGCCGGACGTCCTTTCCAAATTACCGTCCACGCTCGACATGCTGGCCGGCAAGATGGGCGGGTCGGTGGGTGAAACGGCAGCCCTGGCGTTGCTGTTGGGACTGGGTTATCTGCTTGCCCGAAAAGTAATCACATGGCATATCCCCATCAGCATCCTCTTTACGGTAGCCCTGTTTACCGGTATCCTCTGGGGAATCCATCCCGAAAGCAACGTTCATCCCCTGTTTCACCTGCTTACGGGCGGATTGTTGCTGGGAGCCATTTTCATGGCCACCGACTACGTTACCTCGCCGATGACACACGCGGGAATGTTGATATATGGCGTCGGGATAGGTGTTATTACGGTAGTGATCCGCGTTTTCGGATCCTATCCCGAAGGCATGTCTTTTGCCATACTTATCATGAACGCATTTGTTCCGCTCATCAATACATTCATCAAACCCCAACGATTCGGAAAGGAGGTAAAACATGGCTAAGAAAGCATCCACTCTCTTCAATATGACGCTCACCCTGCTGACCATCACTGCGATTTCGTCGGCGTCGCTGGGTTTCATGTATCAACTCACCAAAACGCCCAAGGCCGCTGCCGAAGCCGCTAAGTTAGACTTTGCTATTCGGGCGGTATCGGTGAAATACGACAATAGCCCTTTAACCGACAGCTATCAGATAGACAGCTACGACGGCGGTATGCCGCTAACCTGCTATCCCGCCGCAACAGGAGGAGAAATGCAGGGAGTGGCAGTCAGCACATGGACAGCCAAAGGCTACAGCGGACAGGTACGTTTGATGGTCGGCTTCGACAAGGAAGGCAATATCGTCGGCATATCGGTGCTTGAACAAAAGGAAACACCCGGATTAGGCTCCCGAATGACAGAAAACGCTTTCATCGGGCAATTCGGCGGGAAAAATCCGGGGAAAAACAAACTCAGCGTAAAAAAAGACGGCGGTGAAATAGACGCCATTACAGCCGCCACTATTAGCTCCAGAGCCTTCTGTGATGCCGTCAATCGTGCCTACATGAGCGTTAAAGCCCATCAAAACGCCGGAAAATAAGCGACATACAATTCTTCACGAAACGCAACAAAATGGTTTCCACTACCGGATGTTGAAAACATGTGGAGAAAAATTCGCGGACATCGGGTAAAAATGATTACTTTTGCTCATCATTTTAGACGTCACAATGGAAGATTTTGTATCCCGCCACATAGGTCCCCGGCAAAAAGAATACGCACAGATGCTGTCTGTTATTGGTGTTTCCTCGTTGGAAGAACTCGTTCGTCAAGTCCTTCCG
Organism: Bacteroidales bacterium; assembly: GCA_031259205.1. GTDB lineage: Bacteria > Bacteroidota > Bacteroidia > Bacteroidales > UBA4181 > JAIRLS01. The sequence continues at coordinate 2,780 of JAIRLS010000309.1, forward strand.
GACGACATTCGTTTGCCCCGTCCGTTGGATTTGCCGGAAGGGATCAGTGAGGCCGCTTATATAACGCAACTTGAAGAAACAGCAGCCTTGAACAAGATTTTTCGCAGTTATATCGGCATGGGTTATTACCACACCTTTCTGCCGTCGGTGATCAAACGCAACATATTGGAAAACCCTTCATGGTACACTTCCTATACGCCTTATCAGGCGGAAATTTCGCAGGGGCGGCTTGAAGCGTTGCTTAATTTTCAAACTGCCGTTACCGAACTGACCGGAATGGACATTGCCAACGCTTCCCTGTTGGATGAAGCATCGGCCGCGGCGGAAGCCATGATGATGCTGTTTCGTTCGCGTACGCGCGAAGCGGAAAAAAATAACGCCCGTCGCTTTTTTGTCGATCAAAATCTTTTCCCGCAAACCGTTGAAGTGATGCAAACACGCGCCGAACCCCTCGGCGTCGAGGTCATCGTCGGCGACTATCGCAACTTCGTTCCCGACAAACAGACTTTCGGCGTAATGATTCAATACCCCGACAGCAACGGTAACGTCAATGATTACCGTGAATTTACCGGAAAAATGCACGAAGCGGGCATAGCGGTAGGGGTAACCGCCGATCTGATGAGCCTTGCCCTGCTGACCCCGCCGGGGCAATGGGGGGCCGATGTAGCGGCAGGCTCTTCGCAGCGTTTCGGTATCCCGATGAGCTACGGAGGTCCGCACGCCGCTTACTTCGCCGTTCGCGACGCCTTCAAGCGAAACATGCCGGGACGTATCATCGGAATCAGTGTCGACGCTCAAGGCAAACGCGCTTTGAGAATGGCGCTTCAAACACGGGAACAACACATCAAAAGGGAAAAAGCTACTTCCAACATCTGTACGGCACAGGCATTGCTGGCTACCATGGCGGGAATGTATGCCGTGTATCACGGACCGGAAGGCATACGAACCGTCGCAGAGCGCATCCACCGGCTGACCGGCTTGCTTGCCCGACAAATCGCGGAACTGGGGTTCGCCTTCGTAAACGAAAACTTCTTCGATACCTTGACTATCCGGATGGACAGGGAACATTCCGCCGCCCTCAGAACGGCGGCAGAAACGAAAGGCATCAATTTCCGCTACGGCGAAGGCCTCGTCGGAATCAGCCTGGACGAAACAACCACAGAAACCGACATAGCCGACATAACGGCCATCTTTAAGGCGCACCCGCCCAAAGACGCCCAACCCGGAAAAGCGCCGGCGCCGCTTCCGGAAAACCGGCTGCGAAAAGACAATTTTATGCAACAGGCCGTCTTTCATCAGTACCGGTCGGAAACCGAGATGATGCGCTATATCAAAAAACTGGAACGCAAAGATATTTCCCTCACCCACTCAATGATTCCGTTAGGCTCGTGCACCATGAAACTGAATGCGGCGACAGAGATGTTTGCCCTCAGTTGGCCGGCCTTCGGCAACATCCATCCGTTTGTTCCCGAAGAGCAGGCAACCGGCTACCACCGGCTGATTGATGAACTGTCGCGCCAACTGTCGATTATCACAGGCTTTGACGCCGTTTCCTTTCAACCGAACTCCGGAGCAACGGGCGAATATACCGGCCTGATGGTGATCAGGGGCTATCTGCACGATACGGGACAGGCGCACCGTTGCGTCACGCTGATACCGTCTTCGGCACACGGCACCAATCCGGCAAGCGCAGCCATGGCAGGCATGGAAATCGTTACCGTTCCCGACGACGGAAAAGGCAACATCGACATTGTCAGGTTGAAAGAACTGGCAGAAGCGAACAAAGAACGCCTTGCCGCCCTGATGATTACCTATCCCTCCACGCATGGCGTTTTCGAGGAAGGCGTCAAGGAAATCACGGACATCATCCATCGTTGCGGTGGACAGGTGTACATGGACGGCGCCAACATGAACGCACAGGTAGGGCTTACCCATCCTGCCTTTTTGGGCGCCGACGTTTGTCATCTCAACCTGCACAAAACTTTTGCCATACCTCACGGAGGAGGAGGGCCGGGCATGGGGCCGATCTGCGTCGCCCGGCATCTGGCGCCCTATCTGCCTAAACATCCCCTTACGGCGCCCGGCAACAGTAAAAATATCAAGGCTACCGGCGCAACTCATTACGGTAGCGCCGGCATACTGATGATCGCACATGCCTACATCACCATGATGGGAGGAGAAGGACTCCGGCAAGCCACCTGTGCGGCCATCCTTAACGCCAACTATTTGGCAGCTAAATTGCAACCTTTTTATAAGGCGCTGTACACCAATGCCAACAACAGAGTGGCGCACGAGATGATTCTGGAATGCCGCTCCTTTAAGGAAGCGGGAATCACGGCAACCGATATCGCGAAACGATTAATGGATTATGGATTCCATGCACCTACCCTTTCCTTTCCCGTTGCCGGCACACTCATGGTAGAACCTACGGAAAGCGAGAGTTTGCAGGAATTAGACAGGTTCGCGGCAGCGCTCGTCGCTATCCATGATGAAATTGAGGAAATCCTTGCCGGAAAATCGGACGCGACAGACCACCCTTTGAAAAACGCTCCCCATAGCGAACAAACGGTTGTCGCCGACCGGTGGGAACATTCCTACAGCCGCGAAAAAGCGGC
>JAIRLS010000147.1 GCA_031259205.1 Bacteroidales bacterium
TTTTTTTTGTTAAATTGTAAAGTTATCAAGAAAGAGGCTAATGAAAAAGTTTTTTGTTTCATGCGGGTGGATAATGGCCGTAACGGCATGTATCACCACGGCGGAGGGGCAGCATACGCCCGAATATTCGGTATATCTGGGCGGGGGCGTTTCCACGCTTCAATACCGGCCTGTGATGGGCGAGAAAGGTTTTTGGGGCAGCGGCGGACTGTTCGGCATCGGATTCAATTATCTTTTCACCGGACGGATAGGGCTTGGCGCCGGTATAGAGGTTTCATTATATACCTCGACCGCCACAGTGAATAACAGGACGTTTTCATATCCGGCCTATGATCCGGAAGGAACGTCTTTTGTGTTGAACGGCGAAATCGGCGGTTTTAAAGAAAAACAGCAAGCTTTGTTGCTGAATATCCCTGTTATGCTGCAATATCAGCATGGCAAAGGGCTTAACAAGTTTTACGTTGCCGCCGGAGGGAAAATCGGCGTTTTCCCCGTTTTCAGCCGCTATTCCGGCAGAGGCGCCACACTGCATACATCCGGCAATTACGATCCTCCACGGGAACTTTCGCCCGATGACATGCAGAAGTCGGGATTCGGCGATTTCGACGTTTCCGTTCCGTCGGGAGATTTTCCGGTGCAGCCTTATGTTACGGCGTCTGTCGAAACCGGTATGCGATGGCGTTTCAACAAGCACGTGAGGCTGTATACCGGCATATATGCCGATTATGGTCTTACCGACATTCGCAAAGAGAAGAAAAACGCTCCGCTGGTCGTTTACAGCAATGCCGGTTACAGCGTCAACAGCGTCGTTGCTACGGCCGGCAAAGTGGCGCCGCTGGCGGCAGGGGTGATTGTGCGGCTTGCTTTCGGCCCTAACCAGACCAGAGGACGATCAGTACCGTCGCCCAACATTTTCATGAAAGAAAATACCGGAAACGGCAGAACAAGGTAAAATTTTATCCCATGAAAGATTTTGTCTGCCGTTGTCTTGCCCGTAAATGGGAAATGCTTGTTTGCAGTATCGTTTTCCTGTCGCTGGGCGTTGCCGTATCCGCACAGCCCGAAAGCGACAGTATCCGGATCGTGAAAGTTTCCGACAAACGCAGGGCGATACTGTTCGTTGCCGGTATATATCAGATGCGCAACACTTACGTGAATCCGCTCACCGGTTGGGGCATTCCTGTCGGACTGTACGTTCCCTGCGAACGATACTTCCGCAAAGGCGTGATGAATTACGAAATCCGCTTCAACGCAGGCATTCCGCTTTCAGGCGTTAATCCCACCGTGTTTGTTGAGGCCGGTTATTCTCATTATTATCATTTCAGGCTTTTTACTTCTGCCGGAAAACGTTTTTTTGCCTATGCGGGAGGAGGCCTTACCGTAGATATCGACACGGATTACAATATCGGGGCTATCGGCAACAATAGCGTCAGCGTGACCGGACGTACCGACCTTCAACCTTCGGTGATGCTGAAGTACCGGTTTACGTTGTTCCGCAAGAAACGCGCTTTTGAAATCACGCAACAACTGAGCTTTCCCGTGGCGGGATACGCCTTTTTACCCAAGTACGGGTACATGGCGTATCAAAGTTTCAGCGACGACGACGAGAAGAAAAAGATAGAGATCGGGACGCTGTCCACCTCCCTGCACAACGCATGGGGACTGAGCGCCCGTACCTGTATCGACTGGCGGTGGCGACAGCGCGAACACCGGAAAGGCTCGTATCTCCGCGTAGGATACGCTTTTGACGCTTGCCGCATCAATTACGAAACCCGCCACCAAAAGGCAGCACACCAGTTGATGGTGGGAATGGTTCGAAAATTTTAAACAAATGTCATGAAAAAACTTTTCATTCTCTGTTATCTCTGTATGGCAGGCCTTTTGTCGAATGCCTGCCATACCCTCTTTGTGGACGACAACCCCGAAAACACGCAGCTCAACAACTTCGACCTTGTGTGGAGCCAAACGGATGAACATTATCCTTATTTTCAGGAAAAAGGCGTCGACTGGGATGCTGTCCGCGCCGACTACCGTCCGAGGGTAAGCAACAAAACGACGAGCGAAGAACTGTTCGGTATACTGGCCGAGATGTTGGGCGAATTGCGTGACGGCCATGTCAATCTTGTTTCCCCGTTCAATATCTCCCGCTACTGGGACTGGTATCAGGATTATCCCCGCAATGTCAACTGGAATGTCGTTGATAGCGCCTATCTCCGCAAAGACTTTATCTATACCGGCGGCATTAAGGCGCAGAAAGTGGGCAACACAGCCTATCTCTGGTTCGAGAGTTTCGGAGTTACCCTTAGCGAAACAGGCATGAAATATATTATCAACAAGTTCAAGGATTGCAAAGGTTTTATCATCGACCTTCGCGCCAATGGCGGCGGATTAGTGAGTACCATATATCAACTCGGCTCCTATTTCGTCACGGAAAAGACGAATGTCGGCTGTTTACGTTACAAGACAGGCAAGGGGCACAATGATTTTTCCGATTACTACCCGGAATATTTCATCCCGAACGACGAGGGGATCAGTTTTGGCAAACCGGTGGTCATCCTGACGGGACGGCAATCTTACAGCGCCGCTAACATTTTCCCCGGTTTGGCCAAAAGTTTGCCCGATGTAACTCTCATGGGCGAAACTACCGGTGGCGGCAGCGCATCGCCGCTTAGCATTCATCTACTGAACGGATGGATATTGAGGATGTCGAATTTTTGCATGACCGACCTCAACCACCGCACTTTCGAATTTGGCGTTGAGCCCGACCTCCGGGTCGATTTTTCTTCTACTCTCGAAAAAAACGGCAAAGACTCCCTTATCGAAGCGGCAGTGCGTTACCTCAATCAATTGTAGCGTTATTTACGAAATTTTATTCCCTGAATCGGGGAGCGATGAGAAACGATGAGAAACGTTGTGTTATCAGCGTCTTCTATCCCGTCCGCGGTCTCGGTCTCTATCTCTATCCCGTCCGCGGTTACCGCCGCTTCCGCCGTGGCGACGTTCCCCGCCTTCGCGAGGCGGACGTTCTTCGTAGCCTTCCGGCTTATCGACCAGCGCTCGGCGCGACAGGCGCAGTTTGCCGGTTTTCGGGTCTACCTCTATCAGTTTTACGTCCACTTCGTCGCCTTCGGCGAGGATGCCGTCGAGGTTTTCGAGCCGTTTCCAGTCTACTTCCGAGATGTGCAACAGTCCTTCCTTGCCGGGAAGTATTTCGATAAAGGCGCCGAAAGCCACGATAGACTTCACTTTTCCGTGATAGACTTTATCTATTTCCGGGATTTCGATGATGCTGTTGATCCATTTCAGCGCGGCGTCGATAGAATCGCGGTTTTCTGCAAAGACGTCTACGACGCCCTTGTTGTCCACTTCTTCGATGACGATAGTGGTGCCTGTAACAGCCTGAATTTCCTGAATGACTTTGCCGCCTGTGCCGATCACTGCCCCGATAAATTCTTTCGGTATGGTGATTTGAACGATGCGCGGTGCGTGCGGTTTGTAGTCTTCACGCGGTTCTGCCAATGTTTCGGTGATTTTCCCAAGGATGTGCAACCGTCCTTCTTTGGCTTGCATTAATGCTTTTGCCAGAACTTCGTATGTCAATCCGTCCACTTTGATGTCCATTTGTGTGGCGGTGATGCCGTCGGCGGTGCCGGTCACTTTGAAGTCCATGTCGCCGAGGTGGTCTTCATCGCCGAGTATATCCGAGAGGACGGCAAATTTGCCCGGTTCCGAAATCAGTCCCATGGCGATACCCGACACCGGTTTTTTCAGTTTTATTCCGGCATCCATCAGCGCCAGCGTGCCGGCACAAACAGTGGCCATCGACGAGGAGCCGTTGGATTCCAGAATGTCGGAAACGACGCGCACTGCATAGGGGTTTTCCTCTCCTGTCGGCACCATTCCTTTCAAAGCGCGGAAAGCGAGATTGCCGTGACCTATTTCACGGCGTGAGATACCGCGTGCTGCTTTGGCGTCGCCGGTAGAAAAAGGCGGGAAGTTATAGTGAAGGACAAATTTTTCGGAGCCTTGTATCAATACTTCATCTACTTGTTTTTCATCCAGTTTTGTGCCGAGTGTGACGGTAGTGAGGGATTGTGTTTCTCCGCGGGTAAACAGCGCCGATCCGTGTGCGGCGGGCAGGAAATCCACTTCGCAGGAGATGGGGCGTATTTCGGTGGTTTTCCGTCCGTCCAGCCGGATGCTTTCATCCAGTATCATGCGTCGCATGGCTTCTTTTTCTACCGCATGGAAATAACGCGCTACCAAAGGTTTTTTCGTTTCGCGTTCTTCTTCGGGGATGGATTCCAGAAATTCGTTGACGATGGCTTCAAAAGCTTCGCTGCGTTCATGTTTCGGCAATTGCGACTTGGCGACGGCATATACCTTGTCGTAGGTAGCTGCCCGCACGGCCATGCGAAGGTCTTCATCGTTCACTTCGTGGCAATAGGTGCGTTTCACGGTTTTACCGGCCATTTCCGCCAGTTCGTTCTGGGCAAGGCAATGTTTCTTGATTTCTTCGTGTGCGAATTGGAGGGCTTTCAACAAATCGTCTTCCGAAACCTCTTTCATTTCGCCTTCTACCATCATGATGTTATCGAATGTGGCGGCTACCATGATGTCGAGGTCGGCTTTTTCAACGTCTTCAAAGGTAGGATTGATAAACATTTGTCCGTTGATACGGGCTACACGTACTTCCGAAATAGGCCCGCCGAAAGGGATGTCGGAAACCGCCAGCGCTGCCGACGCCGCCAACCCCGCCAGTGCGTCGGGTTTGATGTTTTTGTCTGCCGAAATAAGATTGACGGTTACATACACTTCGGCATGGAAATCATCGGGAAAAAGCGGTCGCAAGGCACGGTCAACCAGCCGGGCAATTAATATTTCGTAATCGCTGGGCCGAGATTCGCGTTTGAGAAAACCTCCAGGGAAACGCCCCGATGCAGCGAATTTTTCTTTATATTCTACTTGTAGAGGCATAAAATCGACGTCTTCCTTCGCTTCTTTTGCCGCTACTACCGTAGCCAGCAACATGGTTTTGCCCTGTTTCAGCAATACCGCGCCATCGGCCTGTTTTGCCAACTTTCCCGTTTCAAGAACAATGGTTTCGCCATTGATCAATTGTATTTCTTTTTGAATAATATTCATTTGATATTTTTTAGGTAACACGCTTACTGCAAGGCAACTGTTTCATTTCCTTGCTTCGCTTGCATGTTTATTTACGGATATTCAACTCTTTAATAATTTCACGATAACGGTTGATATCGATTTCTTTCAGGTAATCCAGCAATCTTCTCCGTTTTCCGACTAATTTCAACAATGCTTTTTGTGTGCCGTAATCGTTTCTGTTCGACTTCAAGTGTTCCGTCAAATGGTTGATACGGTATGAAAACAATGCGATCTGCGATTCGGACAAACCGGTATTGGTCGCGTTTTTGCCGTATTGGGCAAAGATTTCTTGCTTCTTTTCAGCGGTTAAATACATTTTCTTTATTATTATTACTATTTTTTTACTATATTTTTCAGCCGCGCAAAGATAATTCACTTTTTTTGATTAACAATATTTTGAAAGTGATTTTTTTTTGTATATTTGTATTTCAAAAATCATTTTGACAATGAAAGTGAAGTTTCTTATTGTTGTGTTTTGTGTGATGCCGAATCTCCTTCGGGCGCAAACCTTTTGCGAACGCCTGTATTACGGGGGAAATTTCGGTTTGGCATTGGGCGATTTTACCGATATTGAATTGTCGCCGCATGTGGGGTATTATATTACTACCCGCTGGGCGGCAGGCGTGGGAGCGAGTTATGAATATTTCAACCGCAAGATTTACTTCCTGTCCGGCGGATACTCGCGATATGAAACGCATATTTACGGCGGGCGACTGTTTACCGAATACGTATTGGTGAACAATGTGAACGATTTTATTCCGCTCGGCCTTAATTTCAGGATTCTCGCCCATGTGGAATACGAAGCGTTGAGCTATGAAAAATCATTTTTCGGTGAAACCGAACCGGGACGGAAAATCGTGAACAGCATCCTGCTGGGCGGGGGATTGCGGTTTCCCACCGGACGGCGTTCGAGTATGAATTTGCTGTTGATGTGGAAACTCAATTCCGATTATTATGATGTTTACGGATATGGCCCTATTATCAGGATCGGATATAATTTTTGACCGGTTTCGTCGGATAAAATCGGCTTTTGATCGTCAAAAAAAACGATTTTGAAGAAAAACCATTGCTGTCATACAAAAAAAAACGCAACTTTGCCCCATCATTTTAAATTCAACTTTTTTTCGACTTAAAAAATAATTACATGAAAACGAAAATAAATGTCTGTTCCCTGATCTTCGGATTGCTGATGATAGCGTCGGGCGTATGTCTGTTCGCTTTCAACATGAATTTTCTGCCGCAGGAGTACAAAACGGTTGTTTTTTCATGGCCGATGCTGATTTTTGCCATAGGTTTTTCCATGCTGTTTTCGAGCAGCCACAAGCGGTTCAGCCTTTTCCTGATGCTGGTGGGCATACTTTTCCTTTTTCCGAAGTTGCAACGCGCCACAGGGTCGAATCTCGGTACACAGGACAATTGGCCTGTTATATTAGTGATCATCGGTTTTGTTTTTTTGTTCAAATCGCTGTTCAGGCAGTATTTTATCCGTTCTCACCGGAGAGAACATGAACATTTTTGGAACAGTCGCGTAAAATGGCATGATCGTATGAAGGAACAATGGGATCGCAGGGCGGATACCGGCTACATCAACAGAAATTACGTGTTCGGCGGCGTTCGAGAAAAAATTGACATGCAAGCTTTCAAAGGCGGCGATATCAATTGCGTGTTCGGCGGCATAGAACTGGACTTGAGCGACTCCAAACTTGCCGAAGGCGTTCATACGCTTGAAATCAATACCGTCTTTGGCGGCGTGAACATCTATATCCCTGTCGACTGGAAAATAGAAATCCGGCAAGACCAAATGTTCGGACGTTTTGTAGATAACCGTCCCATGCCCAACTTTGAAATCAACGAAAACAATTTGCTGGTGATGGAAGTGACTTCTGTGTTCGGCGGCGGAGAAATCAGATGCAAATGACGCTGCGCAACTTTGCACCGGAAGCTGCGCAACCTTCTACCGGAAGTTGCGCAACCTTCTACCGGAAGTTGCGCAACCTTGCACCGGAAGCCGTGCAACCTTCTACCGGAAGCCGCGCAACTTTCTACCGGAAGTTGCGCAACCTTGCACCGGAAGCCGCGCAACTTTTCTTTTCATGCGCTTACTGCAAATAATCGACGGCCATGATTAAAAATCCGATATTGCAAAGCGCCGGCTCGCGGTTGTTGTACCTGCTCATCTGGACAATCATCACGTGTATTGATGTGATTATTCTTAGTACGAAGATCGATCTGCCGATAGAATACGCACTGCTGGAGACATTGGTATTCAATATCCTGTTTGCCTTCTGTATCCTTCCGCTCTGGTATCCGGTACGGTTTAGCGGATGGGAACACCAGACCTGGCTTTTCAACCTGACCGCTCACTTTGCGCTGGTTTGCATCTATCTGGCCGTATGCCTGCTGACGGGCTATCTGATTGTTTTGTCCGTTGCCTCTGACCGTCAATATGCGGATCACCTGTGTTCTTTCGTATGGATAAAGATTTCCAGAGGCGCACTGACTTACCTTATTACTCTTTTGATATACTACTTGTATGTGTATTTAAATCAGCTTAAAGAAAAAACAAGTAATGAAATCCGATTGAACAACCTGCTCAAAGACGGAGAATTGAACCTGCTGAAATCGCAGATTAATCCTCATTTCCTGTTCAACAGCCTCAACTCTGTCAGTTCGTTGATTGTTACCCATCCGGAAAAGGCGCAGCAAATGCTGGTTGCCTTGTCGGAATATCTGCGTTATGCCGTCTTATCGACCCATCGCGTGTATTCCCGTATTGAGGAAGAAATGGAAAACATTCACCGGTATCTGTCCATCGAAAAGTTGCGTTTTGGCGACAAGCTGGTATATAACGCCATGATTGCCCCCGAAGCGTTAAAAGCCACTGTTCCGGCCATGTTGCTGCAACCTTTGTTTGAAAATGCCGTTAAGCACGGCATTTACGAGAGTTTAGAAACGGTGTGCATCACGATAACCGTTAGCTGCGAAGGACAGGATTTGCGCATCGTAATAAGTAACGACTACGACGGACACCCATCCGTCCAAAAAGGCTCAGGGACAGGGTTGCAGAATGTCCGTGAACGTCTGCGGCTGCTGTACGACACAGCAGCCAACATGCATGTAAAGATGGAGAACGGCAAGTTTACCGTTACTTTGGACATCAAACGCAAAGAAATGGCCTCGCTACCCTCCTCCCCCGATCGACAGCCCTGATCGGGAAATCGGAAAACATGCGCTGTACGTTTGCATGCTATCATCCGGCGTTTTGTAAGGAACCACAAAGTGGCGCAAAGCTTTATCGCTCGAAGGGACAAGTTCTTTGTCGGACGTCATCACATGACAAGCTACCGGTTAGAGCGTCCTGCCTTGTATTGAAACCCTGATGGGCCAAGCAATACCGGCTATCGCTTGTTCGGCTTGCCTGCGCCATGCCGTTTTTCTTTGCCCCGTCCGGATATTTTCATGCTTTTTATTTCAATATTTGTTCGTATCATTAATTTCATGTATATTTGCACGTGTATTAAGGCTTATTTTAAAATAATTTTGGCTGATGAATTTTGATCCCAATGTGACTGTTTTGATTGTGGCCATTTTGTTGCTGTTGAGTGTGCTGGCAAGCAAAACGGCTAACCGGACGGGATTACCGGTGTTGGCGCTGTTTCTTCTGATAGGAATGTTGGCCGGTTCGGAAGGGATCGGCAATATTGTGTTTGACAGCGCTGTAACGGCGCGTTTTTTGGGAACGATAGCCCTTTGTTTCATACTGTTTTCGGGTGGTTTGGATACCAAGACGCAACAGATACAACCGGTGATGTGGAAAGGGATTATCCTTTCGACGCTGGGAGTATTGGTTACGGCGCTGTCGCTGGGCGTTTTTGTGTACTGGATAACCGGTTTCGGATGGATGGAGTCCATGTTGCTGGGTTCTATTGTTTCTTCAACGGACGCCGCCGCCGTATTTTCTATTTTCCGCAGCAAAAACACCGGTCTGAAACGCCGTTTGAGGCCTATTCTGGAATTAGAAAGCGGAAGCAACGATCCGATGGCCTATTTTTTGGTAATTACCTTCATTACCATCATTAAACAACCCGAAACGCCTTTATGGGTAATGATAGTGGAATTTCTCAAAGGGATGGGAATCGGCTTGTTGATGGGCGTCCTGATAGGCAAGTTGATGGCGCGCGTGATCAATCGTGTAAACCTGTTTTCCGAAGGCCTGTATCCTGTCCTTACCATAGCCATGATGCTGCTGAGCATGTCGTTCACCGAATTTATAGGCGGAAACGGTTTTTTGTCGGTCTATCTTTCGGGCTTAATGCTGGGCAACAGCAACATCATCCACAAACGCAGCCTGCTGAAATTTTACGACGGGTTTGCATGGCTCATGCAGATCCTGATGTTCCTTTGTCTCGGACTGCTGGTGTTCCCCTCTCAAATCATCGCCGTTATCGGGCCAGGACTGTTGATTTCCGTTTTTCTGATATTGATAGTGCGCCCGCTGGCTGTGTTTTTATGCCTGCTGCCTTTCAAAACCTATTACAAAGACCTGTTTCTGGTATCGTGGGGAGGACTGAAAGGAGCAGTGCCTATCATTTTTGCCATCTATCCCATGGTGGAAAATATCCCCCATGCCGGCGACATCTTCAATCTGGTCTTTTTCATCACACTGACCTCCATATTGTTGCAGGGAACTACGCTTTTCAAAATTGCCGGATGGCTGAAACTGACTATTCCCGAAAGAATTGTCAAAAAAACCATTCTTGAATTTGATTCCGACACCATCAAATCCGTATTGGAAGAAATTACCGTAGAATCCAACTTCCGGTGCATCAACCATACGATTGTGGAAATGGCGCTGCCGAAAACGGCGCTGATCGTGATGATCGAACGCGACAGCAAATATTTCACCCCCAACGGTTTAACCGTCATCGAAGTGGGCGACAAATTGACCGTTCTGGCCGACTCAAGAGAAAACCTGCTTTCCACCTTCACCTCGTTGAAGGAATTGCCCGCAG
>JAIRLS010000119.1 GCA_031259205.1 Bacteroidales bacterium
GCTTTCCCCAAACGAAGGCTACGATTTCGCCTGTTGCTCTATGGTAAGCATAAATCAACCATACTTTCTTGCTTTTCTTGCCCACATAAGTCCATAGTTCATCCACTTCCAAACAATCATAATACTGCTCTTTAGGTTGTATCAAATGCCGGGAGTGTACCAATACCGACAACACTTTTTTGATGCTGATTTTCTCAATTGCCGCGATATCTCTGATACCTATGCCGCGAACAAGCATCATTAATATCTTTTGTGTCAGGCCGGAATGACATCCTTTGTATTGCAGGGCATGATCGCCAATAAACTGACGTCCACATGTTTTACACAAATAATTCTGCTTTTTAGATACTTTTCTGCCGTTTTTCTTTATCTTCCTCTGTAAAAAAACTTTTTTCATTTCGTGCACGCTTGGAAATCGCAGAATTTTCATGTATTTTTGCTTTGGCAATCGGGACAATGGAGAACGAGTAAAGAATCCGGCATCGCTTCCCTCCCAGTTATGGTGAAAAAAGACATAGTGTATTTTTCTTTTGGATGTTCGGGCGGGGCAGCTACCCGTCATTACAAATAGGTACCGCGTTGATTCGGAATAATCCCGAACCGTTGACAATAGAATACTTTTTTTGAGAATAAATATTCGGAAATAGCCATTTATCGTTCACAGGAGTTATTGTACATTTGCAAAAATATTAAAACAATGAGAAAATGAAAAACTGGAGTTATTTGTTAATAATAATAGGAATGAGCATGTGCAGTCGTCCGGCTGTGGAGGGTTTGCTTTCGTACACCGACCCGTCGTCCGGACGGCGCAAACCCGTCCGGACATTGCAGGAGTGGAACTTCAAGCGGGTGGAACTTCTGGACAGCGTGCAGGCGCTGACCGGCGTGTTGCCACCGCGTTCCGGACTGCCGCTTTTCGACGTGCAGTACATCGACAGCGTGTGCGAAACGGCATACACCCGTTACACCGTCCGTTTTACGGTTGCCGAAGGCGAAATATTGCCGGTTTTGCTCTACGTACCGGTCCGGGAGTGTACACGCCGCAAGTGTCCGGCGATGCTGGCACTGCACCCGACCGGAGCACTCGGAAAACAAATCACCGACGGCGATGATGAATACAAACTTCCGTACGGAAAAGAACTGGCCGAGAGAGGATACGTAGTCATTGCGCCCGACTATCCCGGATTCGGCGAACTGAGCGACTTCGATTTCCTGAACAGCCGTTATGCATCCGGTTCCATGAAGGGGATTTTCGACCATATACGGTGTATCGACCTGTTGCAGTCGCTGGATTTCGTGGACGCGGACAAAATCGGTGTCATCGGCCATTCGCTGGGCGGTCACAACGCCTTATTTGTCGCCGCGTTCGATACACGCCTGAAAGTGGTCGTAACCAGTTGCGGATGGACGGAATTTGAATACTACAACATCGGTGAGGAAGCGTCGAAATTTTACGGCGGACGGTTAGGCCCCTGGGCGCAGGACAAGTACATGCCCCTGCTGCGCGATCAGTACCAACTGGAGCGCGTACCGTTCAACTTCCACGAGATAATCGCGTTGATTGCGCCGCGGGCCGTCTATTCCTTTTCGCCCCTGCACGACGTTAATTTCGATGTGGAAGGCGTGAAAACAGGCATCGAAAAAGCCGCAGAAGCATACCGCTTTCTGGATGCGGAACATCTGCTCCGCATCAGCTATCCCGATGCAAAGCACGATTTCCCGGAGCCGTACCGAATGGAAGCCTACCGGTGGACGGACAGCCTGTTTCTAAACAAATAACTTATTTCTCATCACCAAATACGGAACATAAAATGAAAAGAACAGTTTTTACAAAACAAATAATGGCGGCAGGAATTTTGAATGGTCTATTGATATCGAACGTGAAGTCAAAATTTTTCTGGGGGGTATGGATCCTCCTGTTCAGTCTGAATATCCATGCACAGGATGTCCGGACGGTCTACCCGCCGGCGGAACCGGGCGAAGTGTTTTGCAGCATAAGCAACGATATCGAATTGGCCATGACCGGCTTTGTTGCGAAAGGCGACAAGCTGGCGGAGGCCTATATCTGGATACGCGACGAGGCCAGCGGCATTATTGCGGCCCAGATTATTCGCGAAGGACGTGTCGTGGCAACGGGTACGATCCCCGGAAAGACGGCCGGCCGACAGCGCATTTATTTTCCGGTCGATATTTATCTGGAGAAAGGGGCGACGTATCACCTCCGGCTCTTTCAGGGTGAACCGGCAACCGTGCGCGGCTCCGTGGCAAGGGCGGCCGCCGACGTGGAGGAGATACAGGGCTTCGATGTACAGGGACCTGTATCTTTCGATCTGGCGCATGAACTCGTATTCGGTAAGTGGGAGGGCGATCCGCCGGTAGAGTTCTCTTTTGACGAACGGAAACAACTGCCCACCGGCTACGTGCAGGCATTGAACGAGGCGCTCGCCTCCAATACGGATCTTTTCGGCGAACAGGTGCTCGCGCGTCCGGAAGGTCCTACGTTCGACAATGTGAAAGACTTCTTGATACCATTGAAATTAGTGGGTACGCGTCTCACCGAATCGGGCGTGTACTATATTCCTTTCGGCCGACCGAACAACCTCTCCGGATTCGGCCCCGCTGCCCTGCATGTGGGCGACGGCAGCCAAATTATTTCACAGGTATCCACCGGCGCAAAAACCACGATTCTGGTCGGCGAAACAGGACAGGAACGCTACGGGTATGCCGAAGCGCGCCTGGCACAGGAGTACCTCGACGGCGGCTATTATCCGGTACTGGTGAATGAATACACGGACGCATCGGGAGTGAGATACACCCAGGAATCTTTTGCGGATTACATCTACGGGACAACCGAACTCGTGAGTTTCGTAAAGATAACGGTACATCAAAGCATCCATACCGTAAAGGTCGTGTTCTATTTTCCGGACGAAGAGCTGACGCTCGCAGGCGACCGACTGTTGCAGTCCGACGGCCGGGTGCGGGCGATCGTCCCGGCGGGAAGCATCCTGACCGACGGCAACAGGCTCATCTGCGAGCCGGACATCCGCGACGTCGACCGCCGCTTGTATTTTGCCCGACTGCTTCACCCCTCAGACTACTGCAAGATACAGACGATAGACTCCCTGCGCTACGAAATCGAAAAAGCGGAACTGAAAGATTACTGGGACGGCGAACTTGCCAAAGGCGCCACTTTCGACACACCGGAAGTATTGGTCAACGACGCCCGGAAAAATCTGCTGATACAGAACTTGTACATGGGCTATTTTTTCAGCATCGGCAATGCCTACCAGGATTACTTTAATGTCGAAGGCCCCGATGCGGCCCAGATCATGGGGCTGTACGGATATATCGACCGGCAGAAAGCTATTCAGGAAACGCTCCTTGCTCTGCCGAAAAGGGAGTATCAAAAGAACTGGGAAACGGCAGAGCAATTGAGCCATGCCGTCCAATATTACCGTATTTCCGGCGACAGCGCCTTCATCAACCGCTACCGCAAAAGATTCGTCAAGGACATGGACGGTTACGAAACGCAGATGAATACGCCGGGCAATAACGGCGTACTGAGCAGGGAAAATTATTCGGGCGACATTTCCACCCGTCTGGTTTACCTTCATCATCAGGCGTCGGCATGGCGTGGAATGCGCGACATGGCTTTTCTCCTCAAATCCTCCGGACACGCGGAGGGCGAAAAATACCTCGCTTTAGCCGCAATGCTGAAATCCCGCCTGACGGATGCCATGAACAGCGAAAAAACCGTCCTACCGGACAGCAGCATTTTTATTCCCACAGAACTGTTTACCGGCAAAAAACCGGAGCCTTATCCCATAATTACGGAAACCCGCTACGGCTCGTACTGGAACTTGTGTTTCCCCTACGTGGTCTGTTCCGGATTCCTGGATCCCGATTTGCTGCCCGGCTATTACAAGTATCTGAAAAACTATGGCGGACTGTTCCTCGGTATGGTGCGCTTCAACTATTACCCCGTTCCCATTGGAGGCTACCGTCCCGACGGACTGCCCGGCTACCGGACGTCGGGCGTAGACAACATCTACGGACTTAATCTGGCACGTATCCTTACGCTCATGGACGACCCCGACCGGCTCGTGCTCTCGTTTTACAGCAAACTGGCGCACGGCATGACGCGCAAAACGTTTATTTCGGGCGAAGGCGATACAATGGGAACTTATCCTGATGAATACTTCAGGTCTTCCTATCTGAGTCCCACCAGTTTTAACAACTCCTGGTTTCTGCTGATGCTGCGGCTGATGCTGATTGCCGAAACGGAGGACAGTAACGGGATTCCTAACCGGCTGCATCTGGCCTTCTCCACGCCGCGTGCATGGCTGGAACAGGGCAAACAGATCAAAGTAGCCGGTGCGCCGACAATGTTCGGAAAGCTGGATTATACCATTGACTCCGACATAGAGAACGGCAAAGTCCGCGTGACGGTGCAGATGCCCGAACGCGCCGGCGCCACGTCCGGCATATCGCTACGGCTGCGCGTCCCCGGAAAGATGTCCATAAAAAACGTAACCGTCAACGGGAAATCTCACCGAACATTTAACCCGGCTGATGAAACCGTCGACCTGTCCGGCAAAACCGGACGGCTTGACATCACTGTACATTACAACTAACCCATGCTATCTTAAATCCGCACTAAGAGTTATGGCCCGCATGAGCGGATCACTCATCCGGGCGCACGGATCACCCATCGCGACACACGGATCACTCATTCGGGCACACGGATCGCTCATTCGGGCACACGGATCGCTCATTCGGGCACACGGATCGATCATTCGGGCGCACGGATCGCTCATTCGGGCGCCTCGATGTGTGATCGCTACGCAGCGATCACACATCGAGGAAAATAAAGGTGGTATTTTCGGATGTACATACTCATCCCGGAACAGTCGCATGACGAACATGGTCTGTCGGAAACATGACGGTATTTTTCTATGACCGGATGTTCGACGGGCTGCTGACGGCCGTCTTCGATACCTTCAACCGCAGGACGTTTCCGGAACAACTGCTGAAGACAGGCGAAACGGCGCCTTTGTTTACGGACGAAACGCATGTGAGCGTCATGGAGGCAATTTCATTCAAATTGTCGTGGAAAATGGGAACTTTTCCTCCGCAAAAAACTTTTTTCATTCATACGTGTTAGAAAATCCGGAAATTTTATCGAACATTTTTATGCGTTTGTGTGTAATCTGAAAAATTTTATGCTATCTTTGTCCGGAAAATAAAAATTAACCGAAATAAAAAGTAAATTTTAAATAAAAAAGAAAATGAAGAAGATTGTATTTGCATGTTATGTCTTGTTCCTGTTGACAGCGTGTCAGGGGGCAAAGTATCCGAAAGGAATCGAACACGTTATCGTAATAGGTATCGACGGTATGAGTAGCCAGGGTTTCATTCAGGCGCATACGCCTTGTATGGATAGCCTGATGCACGCCGGCGCTTACAGTTACAAAGTCCGTAGCATCCTGCCGTCCGTCAGCAGCCCCAACTGGCACGCTATGCTCTCCGGCGCCGGCCCGGAACTGACCGGCGTAATCAACAACTCGTGGAAACGGGGCGTATATGAACTGCCGGCCGTGACGCTCACCGACAATGGGTATTTTCCGGGTATCTTCCGCATCATTCGCGACGCGAAACCGCAGGCTGTTACCGCCTCTTTCTACAACTGGGGAGGATTCGGCGACCTGCTGGAGAAGGAAGTCATCGACTCGTGCGCCACTTTCCCCTCGTCGCTTAAAACGGCACAGCATACGGCCGCATATATTCTGGCAAAAAAGCCTGACTTTGTCTTTATCCAACTGGACGAAGTGGACGGCGCAGGTCACGAGGCCGGTCACATGTCACCCCACTATCTCCGCACGATTGAGGAAGCGGACACGCATGTGCGGCTCATTGTCGACGCAGTGACACAGGCCGGTATAGCCGAATCAACGCTGATAATGGTCGTCTCCGACCACGGCGGTATTTACTACTGGCACGGCGGCAATGCTTACGAAGAAGTGTCGACGCCTATTATCTTTGCCGGCCCGGGCATTAAGAAAGACGCTCTGATCCGCCGGCATATATACAGGTATGACGTGGCCGCCGACGTGGCTTTCGCCCTGGGACTGGAAACGCCGCAGGCATGGGTCGGACGGCCAACCCGCACAGCTTACGAAGGTTTCGGCGAAGACGTAGCGCCGACGTACAAAGAAACCGAAGTACTGCCGCCTCCGATGTTTTACGCCGATCCGGTGGCCGTTCCGCACGGCGGACTGTTTGTCGACAAACCGGCGGAAGTTGTGATCAAAAAACCGGTGGGCGTAGAAGGCGACATACGCTACACGCTGGACGGTTCGATCCCTACGCGCACCTCTGCCTTGTATGACGGAACGCTACGGCTCGAAAAGTCTGCCATCTTAGCCGCCAAGCTGTTCAGCGCCAACGGCGAAAGTCCCTGCGTCTACGCCCAGTACCGCGTAGCCGATTCCAAAGCCGGTAACGGCCTGCACTATACGTTCTACACGTTGCCACCCGATATTCGGGAAATGCCCTCTTTCACCACGCTTAAACCTGTGGCCGAGGGGACTTGTTATGAACTGGATTTCTTTTCACCCGGTTTCCTGGATCTCCGCACCCGCTACCCGCAGAATATGGCCGTCTGTTTCACCGGCTGGCTCGAAATCGACCAGGAAGGCCCTTATACCTTTTATATCTGGACAAAAGGCGGAAGCAAACTGTACATCAAATCCGACCTGGTGCTCAACAACCGCCGGCTGGGTGATTCCGAAACAAAGGGAGAAATATACCTTGAAAAAGGCCGTCACCCTCTCCGTTTTGAATATGCCCGCAAGCAGCATCTCCATCCGGAAGTGCAGGAAATGGTCAATCTCGAATACGAGGGGGAAAGCATGTCCCGCCGGAGAATTTCGGCCGATAAACTGTTCCTGAACAAAAACTGACAAACGATGAAACGATGGATTGGGGGAAGTTATGATGCGCATAAACAAAAAGCAGTCTAAAACAGGATGTGCGGCTGTCCGGCGCTCTGTCCGGCAGCCTGCGGACAGAAAGAGGATTTGCCGCATTTTGCGGCGGTGCGGTCATCGAATAAACGCCGGAGGGTAAAATCCGTTACCGGATGCGTATCGACGGTCGCACACGCACGGCCAACTGTCCGGTGATTGTTCAGTCCGGACGCTATTACCACGTTGTTTGCACGATGAAGCGGGTAAAGTTGTGATTGTATGTCAACAGCGTCAAAGTGGTGAATGGAACGGAGGGATGCACGATGTCTCCCGGTTCCGCCGCTGATGCAAAAAAATCCGGCGCCCGTCCGTTTCTCCGGAAGACAGACCTGTCTGAAATCTGTCTTCCGGAGGAACGGACGGGTTTCATCGAAAAAATGACTGTAAAAACAGATCATAATAAGGTATTCAATTTGTTTTTTTGCATCAATTCCGGATTTATGTGAAGCGGCATACTTTATGATACCCCTACCTTTCTTGATAGCTATATTTTTTATCCCAGCAGACTTTTTACATCACCACTTATTAAATACACAAAGGGAAAATGACGTTTTTTGAAGAAAAAAGTACGTTATTTGCCTTGAATTATACACAATTCTTTTATTCCTTTGCGCAGAAATATTCTTTTTCATCCGGATGAAAATGGAAAGAATTGTTGATCATAGCAAATACTTAAATAATCAATAAATCAAAACAACAATATTTAATTCAAAAAGTAGTTAACATGAAAAGTAACAAAATGAATCGCCGCCGGTTTATAAATACGGTTACGGCTGCTACCGCAGGGGTAGCAATGTCGGGTTTTATACCCATGTATGCAAATTCAAGAAAGACGACAGACGCGCTCGCACTTCTCGGAGGAACACCTGTTCGAAAGAATAAGGCCTGGCAAAAATGGCCGCAATGGGATGCGGCAAAGTTCAATCCGAAAATGAACGAAGTGATGGAAAATCTGGTATGGTCGCGCAGTAAGAATGTTTCCGAATTTGAAAAAAAATGGGCAGAAATAAACGGCTCAAAACATTGCCTCTCGACAGTTAATGGCACAAATGCCTTGAGCGCCGCATGGATGCAATCCGACCTTCATCCCGGCGACGAAGTAATCTGTTCTCCTTATACGTTCAGCGCCTCGATTTTTGGCATCCTTTACAAAGGCGCCATGCCGGTTTGGGCGGACATTGATCCGGCGACCTTTCAAATTGATCCCCAAAAAATCAAGGAGAAAATCACCTCGCGAACCAAAGGTATTCTGCCGGTTCACATTTGCGGTTATCCATCCGACATGCCAGCCATTATGAAGATTGCGAAAGAACACCGTTTGTTCGTCGTAGAAGATGCATGTCAGGCTCACTTAGCGGAAATCGATGGCCAAAGAGTCGGAACGTTCGGCAATGCCGGTTGCTTCAGCTTTCAAACATCAAAAAATCTTGCTATCGGTGAAGGAGGCGGAATCCTGACCAACGACACAGAATATTACGACCGGCTTTATTCATACCATAATTTCGGATACGCATCGGGATCCGTATCCGGGCAGATCAGTTCCATCACTGCGCTCATTCTGGCAAACAAGATTCGCATGGCCGAATACCAGGCGGTGATCGGATTATGTCAGTTGGAAAAACTCGAAGAACAACACAAATTACGGAACGAAAACGGGGCATATCTGAACGAAAAACTCGCTGCATATCCCGGTATCACACCCGTTAAATTGCACAAGGGAGCAACGGCGGCATCCTATTACATTTACGCAATGGTTTACAATCAGGATAAACTCGACGGCCTTTCGCGTGATAAATTTATAGAGGCATTAACAGCCGAAGGGATTCCAATGTCAACCGGTTATCCGAATGATCCGCTCTATGGTCAACCAATGATGCGAGAGATGTTCAACTCAGACATTTATAAAAAGTTTTACACAGCAGACGAGTTAGATTTTGAAAAATACAAACAGAAAAATCACTGTCCGTCCTTGATTAAAACATATAATTCAGCTCTTTGGATATGGAAGGGCGGAGTCATGCTCGGATCGAAATCCGACATGAATGACATCGTCAACGCCGTGGATAAAATCCATAATAACGTAAAGAAGCTAAAAAGCACATAGGATGTCATAGGATCCAATCTTGAATGACATATTTTTATTATGTTTTTTGTAAAAAACGGATCGATTTTTTTTAATCTGACGTCTTTGTATCAGCACGTCACATAACAATTATACAATATGGAAAAAATAAAAACAAACAGATTTATCGCGAAACGCTACTATTCAGGATTCAGCGAAGCACATGATACATACAATGCGATTTCAAAAGCAAGTGATGGAAAAATATATTACATTCTTTCTTCGACTAAACACGACATAGGCGGACAATTCTACCGATATGACCCGGAAAAAGATCAAACGGAATTCATCGCCGACTTATCGGATGCATTAGGAGAAAAAGAAGCCCGATATATTGCACAGGGAAAAAGTCATGTCGAGTTTTATGAACACAACGGAAAGTTATTTTTTGCCACGCACGTTGGTTATTACGAAATGATCAGTGGGTCGGAACGACTTCCCGAACATGCTCCGGATGGCTACAAATTATATCCGGGAGGGCATTTTCTTTATTATGATCTCAAAACCGGCGAAATCAAAAGTCTTGCCATTGCGCCACATGGCGAAGGCATCCTGACCATGACGATGGACAAAGAGCGGGAACATTTGTACGGCATCACCTGGCCCAAAGGCTACCTGATTGATTATGATATAAAAAAAGGACTGCTGAAAAACCTCGGCTTGGTAGACGAACAAGGTGAAAGTGGAATAATCTGGAAAGATTACCGGGTATTATGCCGGTCAATGTTTGTCGATACCCGGGACGGTAAATTATATTATTCCACAGCGGAAGGAAATATCTTTTCCTATCTGCCGGGAGATGAAGCGCCCCAAAAAACAGAAAAGGTTGATTTACGCCTGGATTATTTTGGAACCTACGACTATACCGGAGCCGGCAGCATGTCCTATAACTGGCGTAAAATTTTCTGGTATGAAAAAGAACAGGTGGCCTACGGAGTTCATGGTAATTCCGGTTACCTTTTCCGTTTCGATCCGTTACATAAAAAAGTCGAGCTGGTCGATCGGATTGTATCCGAACCGTCGAAACGATGCGGTATGTTCGACCAGTTCAGCTATGGATACTTAGGATTTATGTTAGGACCTGACGACACCATTTATTACCTGACCGGCGCACCTGTATACAAGGACGGACAACGCATAAAAGGGCTTGACAAAATTGCCATGGGAGCGGCAAAAGGATTGGAGTATTTGCATTTGGTTACCTATCATATACCGACGAACAAATATGAAGACCATGGCGCAATCTTCTATGAAGA
>JAIRLS010000163.1 GCA_031259205.1 Bacteroidales bacterium
TGCGATTACCTCCGGCGACATCCGGAAATGGAACAAACACTCGGAAAAAGCGGGAAACGCATTTTCCAAACCAGCGACGCGCCGGAACTGTTTGATCGCTTTGCCGCCATTTTTTTCGATCAGCCCGTCCGGTCGGAAAAAATTATTCTCCCATAAAATAGGGGGGATCATTTCTTGATAACAGGATTTTTTGGTTAATTCTTTTTTTTGAGGCGCTATGAAAAACAATTCTTCTGACCTCCACATATAGCACGAATGTAGAGGCGCATGGCGTGCGCCTGAATGTAGAGGCGCACGGCGTGCGCCTGAATGTAAAAGCGGATGGCGTGCGCCTGAAAGCGCGAAAGCCATCCGCTTTGGAGAATGCGGAACGTCCTTACAGGACGTTTAAGAGGGATGGGAAAAAAGCGGGAAACAAACCACCGATGGAACAGCCCACTGACCCATAGCGCCTCAATAAAAGAATTAACCAAATAATATTTTCTTTTTCAATGTACAAAAATAGTATTACCTTTGCCTGCAAATTTTCAGTCATGAGATTCGTCGGTATTCTATTATTTTTAGCCTGTTCACTGGGCATACAGGCCCAAAACGCTATCCGGATGCACAACGGCGTAGATTCGCTAAGTTACGCATTGGGCGTCGTGTTCGGACAAAACATCAAAGCGGGAGGATTTGAACATATCAACACTGACATATTCGCACGCACTGTCGAAAAAATCCTTGCCGGCGCTCCATTACTCATGTCACAGGATGACGCCCGCGTCATTGTCGATAAAACATACCGACACATACAGCAACTGAAAAACGAACGGAACCTGAAAGTCGGCAAGGATTTCCTGACTACCAACAGACAGAAACCGGGAGTGGTAACCCTTCCCAGCGGATTGCAATATAAAGTGCTGAAAATGGGAGGCGGCGCCAAACCGACCGCCAACGACAAGGTAACGGTGCACTATCACGGAACACTGATAGACGGAGCCATTTTCGACAGTTCGGTAGAAAGAAACCAGCCGATAGAATTGACGGTCAGCCATGTCATTCCGGGATGGGTAGAAGCATTGCAACTGATGCCTGTCGGCTCCAAATGGCTCCTGTATATACCGTCGGAACTCGCCTATGGCGAAGACCCGCGTCCGGGAGGCCCCATTGAACCCAATTCTACACTCATTTTTGAAGTAGAATTACTTTCAATTAATAATTAGGATTTTTTAACAATCACACATAAATTATTTATATAATTTCGCAGCAAATTTCTAAAATTCAAAAACAAATGAAAAAATTAAGCGTAGCAAGTAGTTTTCCCATCATCGCACTGATGTTGGCATCATGTGGCAGTAAGCCCAATTACAACGTATCCCTGAAAGCAGATGCAGATTCCGCAGGATACTATATCGGATATTTTTATTCCCAACAGATGAAAGGAATAGGAGATGAACTCAACATCGACGCCATCGCCAAAGGATGGCAGGAAGGACGTAGCGCCTCCGACAGTGTGGCGGAAGCCAATATGCAAAAAGCGCAGATGTACCTGAACACTTATTTTCAGAATGTACAAACCCGAATCAATACCCAAAACCTTGAAGAATCCAAAGCATGGATGGAGGAAAACAAGAAAAAACAAGGTATTGTAACCATGCCGAGCGGATTGCAGTACCGCATCATCACGGAAGGGACAGGCATCCGGCCGGAAAAGGAAGACACCGTGGCGGTCATTTACCACGGAACCCTGACCGACGGTACCGTTTTCGACAGCTCCAAAGATAGAAACCAAACGATTGACTTCCCCATCAATGGCTTGGTAGAAGGCTTCAGCGAAGCGCTCCAACTGATGCCCGAAGGATCCGTCTGGGAAATATTTATCCCTGCCGAATTGGGATATGGAGAGCGAGTCAATCCGCGTGGAAAAATCAAACCCAACAGCGTACTGATTTTCGAAGTCAATTCGGTAAAAGTGAAAAAAAGCCGATAAAACCGACGACGAAAGAAAAAATTTCCGTCGTCGGTTACAGTAACGACGGAAATAAATAAAATAAGACTTTAGAGTGTCGGCAGTGCCCCCATTGGTGGCGAAGAATTTGTACGTAATTGATAATAAAATCACATAAAATCCTGATTATACAATATATGACATTGTCGGCTGTTAGGTGATGTCATATATTATCAGGATGAACGATTACCTTTCCTTACTTTCTGACATGCGGTGAGTTATATAATTTCAGGCAATTGGAGGTCGAGATACGTTTGTCAGCAGAAATGGACGTTTTTTGGGGGTTTGAACAAAACAGGGGTAATCGGCGTTGGACGAGGTGTACGACAGCGCCGGTCGGGAATCATTTTAGCGTAGCGCAACGGGAAACGGCCGGATAAAGATTTTTGGCATTGCTAATTAAGTATAGCTTTTTTGCTTTTTTGCCCAACTTATATATGTAAAATTCAACTATTTGCGTTCTTTATCTTATCAAAATCTATATATAGTTAGCAATGCCAGATTTTATGGTTAATTCTTTTATGGAGGCGCTGTGAAAAACAATTCTTCCGCCCCCCACTATGTAGGGGCGAAAGGCTTTCGCCTCTACGCGCCTTCGCATTTATGGGAAGAAAGCGGGAAACAAAACACGGATGAAACCATCCACTGACCCATAGCGCTTCAATAAAAGAATGAACCTTTAATCGTGTGTTTTACTGATGAATACAGCAACATGCTTTTTACGTTACCACCGCCCCTGTGCGGATTGAAGGATTTATTTGAATCCAAAGGCGCCGTAAACCTTTCCTTCCAGCACCGCCGGCACGATAAACAGGTTGTTGCGTGCATCGAAAATAAAGCCGGCGGGACCTGCCATTTTTTC
The DNA here is from genome assembly GCA_031259205.1 of Bacteroidales bacterium. Taxonomy (GTDB): domain Bacteria; phylum Bacteroidota; class Bacteroidia; order Bacteroidales; family UBA4181; genus JAIRLS01. Next base: position 2,853 of record JAIRLS010000163.1, read on the forward strand.
GGTGAGTTTTATCTGTCCGTTGTCGCCGTTGTCCAGCCGGTGCCATTTGATGACGCCGCGTTTGTCAAAAGCCACCCAGTCGCAGTAATATAGCTTTTTCCCGTCGAGCGCCAATCCCCACAAGTAGCCTTCGCAGCCGGGCAACGTTTCATATATTTTCCGGTTCATGTCGATGACGCCTATTTTTCCGTTGGGCAGACTGTCGGTGCCCCAACTGCTGACGTACATTTTGTTTTTGTCTATCAGCAAACCGGTAGGAGACTGGGTTTCTATCCATTTGCCGTATGTATTCCGGTCTATATGCACCTCAAATATGGCGTTAATATCGGTGGCGGAAACGTAAAGCGTGTTATCGTCGGAAAAGGACAGTCCCGAAAGCCGGCGAGTGCCTTCCGCTGCGAAACTTAGTTCGAATACTTTGCTTTTTTTCTGTAAATTGAATCCCAGCAAACGATCCACATCGCAAACATACAGTATTCCTTTCGACGCCGCAATTCCATGCGGGCTATCCAAGCCGGCGAGGTACTTCATCGTTGCTTCTTCCTGACTTCCGTCGCTTTTAATGCGGGCGATATATCCGTCGCCGTCTTTGGCGGTCATGTCCGGATTTTTTCCGGCATTGGACAAATAAAGATAGCCGCCGTATTGAATTACGCATACAGGCGCGTCGAAACCTCTGTAACTGTACTGGTCTTGCGAAAAGGCGCAGGTCAAAGGCGAGAAAAGCGCCATCGCCATCCATACCCAATATTTAAACATACTGCATTATTTTTTTTATCTCTGCACAAAATTCGTTCCATTTCTCGTCGATTTCATGATTTTTACCATAATTTAATAAAGATGGCATTATCTTTGTTTATCGGGTATAAAGATTCGATTTATGAAACAGCCTTTATTCGGGAAAAGTTTAGAGGAATTATTGAAGATCGTCGCTGATTTGTCGTTCCCGTCCTACACGGCGGGTCAAATCGCCGGATGGTTGTACCGGAAGCAGGCGTCGTCCGTTGGCGGGATGACCGATTTGTCGGTAAAATTCAGAAATTTGTTGGATGAGCGATATATCGTTGGGTTGAGCGATGCGGTGGCGGTGCAGACGTCGAAAGACGGTACGAAGAAGTATCTTTTTCCGGTGTCGGCCGGAAGGAAGGTGGAAACGGTCTATATTCCCGAAGACAAACGTGCAACGCTGTGTCTTTCGTCACAGGCGGGATGCCGGATGGCTTGCCGTTTCTGCATTACCGGCAAGCAGGGCATGAACGGGAATCTGACGTCAACGGACGTGCTTAACCAGCTGAGAAGCCTTCCCGAAAGGGCGTTGCTGACCAACATTGTTTTCATGGGCATGGGTGAGCCGCTGGATAATCAGGAGGAAGTGATGAAAAGCGTGGAGATTCTTACATCGGACTATGGCTATGGCTGGTCGCCCAAGCGGATTACCGTTTCCACAGTAGGGATCCTTCCGGCGTTAGGCCGTTTTATGGAGCGCTGCCGGTGCCATTTGGCCGTCAGTTTGCACCATCCGGGACACGAAGAGCGGAAAAAACTGATACCGGCGGAAAACAGGCATCCTGTAAAGGAGATTGTCGCCCTGCTGAAAACTTTTGACTTGAACCGGCAGCGGCGCGTTTCTTTCGAATACCTTATGCTGTCGGGTATCAACGATTCGCAACGGGAAGCGCGGGAAGTAGTGCGATTGCTGTCGGGTTTGCGTTGCCGTGTCAATCTGATTCCCTACCACGCCGGAGCAGGCAGCGAATTTATCCCGTCGAACGGGAATACGATACAGGCATTTGCAGAAACACTCAGGCGAAAAGGCTTGACGGTTACTATCCGGCAATCCCGCGGATTCGATATTGACGCCGCTTGCGGTATGCTAACCACAGTCAGGGAATAGACGCCGTCCGGTCTGCCCCCGACAAGTTTGCGGAAATCATTGATCTCTCGCTGTCAATAGGTTGAAGTGTCTGTCAAGAAAACAAAACCGTCGAAAAATAAAACTTTTTCCATTCAAAAGTATGAAGTTCAATTAAAATAATTAATTTTACGCAAATTTTACATCGTATGGTATATAAAATTGCTTTTTTTATCTTGTTTATATTTAGCATGTTCCCGTCTTTCGGGCAACAATTGGAGGCTGTTCCGTTATCGCCTGCCGACACTTTTGCCATTTATAAAAACCGTCAAAAAGCAATAGAACTTAACGGAACGGATTTAAAAGAAGAAAGCCGTTGCTACGATCAGATTGCCTATATATACTGGGAACATAACAGGTTTGCAGAAGCGGCGGAATGGTATAAGAAATCCATCGCAGTGAACCGGCAACTGAACAACCAGAGCGGTATAGCCATGATTAACAGTAATCTTGGTCTTCTTTACAGCGATATGCACGAATACGAAATGGCAGTTGAATATTTCAGGCAAACGCTCGCTTACCGGAAAATGATCAAAGACCGCGTAGGGATTGTTTCATCCTTAATTAACATGTCGATAGTGCTGAACAATTTATCCCGCTACGATGAAAGTATCGCCGCACTGGATGAAGCCTTGTCGCTGGCAAGGGAAATGAACGACATCAAACAGATGCAGAGTTGTTACGGTATGTTGTCCGAGACATACGAAAAGGCCAAACAGCCTGAAAAAGCGCATTATTATTTCGAATACTACCGCTCTTTCCATGAAATGGTTCAGGAAGAAAAAGAAAAGGTGGCAAAAGAAAAAGTATCGCAAGCGGAACTGCAAGTGAAATTGTTGGAAATGGAGAAGCAAAATCAGGAATTGCAATTGAAACTCGCCACCCGTGAACTCATTGACAAGGAAGAAGAACTTTCCGTCAGCCAACACGAAAACGTTTCCCTGTACAAACGATATACCAAAGCCGAACTGGAAAGGAGCCTGCTGGAAAAGGACAATTTATTGAAACAACGAGATTTAGAGTCCCAACTTGCCGAACAGAAACGGCAACAGTTGGGCATCGTGTTTCTGTCGGTCATCCTCGTTTTTTTTGGCGTTGCGCTGATCGTTTACATCAGGCTTTATAAACAAAAAAACAAAATGAACCGCCGGCTGATAGAACAAAACGATCTCATTGTACAACAGAAAAGAGAAATTGAAGTTCAGAAAACCGACTTGACCGACAGTATCAATTACGCTTTGCTTATCCAGAATGCGGCGCTGAAAAAGAGCATGGCCGCTAATTTACGCAGCGTGATTGACGATTTTTTCATATTTTTCAATTCTAAAGCGATTGTCAGCGGCGATTTTTACTGGTTTTCCCTGACTTCCGACAAACTTGTTCTCGTTACCGCCGACTGTACGGGGCATGGCGTGCCGGGCGCTTTCATGTCGCTGATAGGAATGAATCTGTTGGAAAGGATCGTGGAAGACAACGAAATATACATGCCCGACGAAATCCTGATAAAACTGAACAATGCCATCAAGGAAACATTAGACCAGAATCACAACAAGTCGTTCGACGGCATGGACGCCGCTATCTGCACGCTCGATTTCTCTTGCAGGAAAATGTATTTTGCCGGAGCATACAGGCCTATGTTGATATACCGCGACCACCAACTGACGCTGGTAAAAGGAAATACCTGTTCGCTGGGCGGATCACAGGAATATTTCGAGAAAAAAGCGCACTTCACGCTGAAAACTTTCGACCTGACGTCGGCCGCGAAAATTTACCTCTTTAGCGACGGTTTTTACGACCAAATCAACGAACAGTCCAAAAAAATCGGATCGAAACGCTTTTACGAACTGATAGGACAAGTGGCTTCTCAACCCATGAACGAACAGTATTCCGCAATCAGGTCGTTTTTTGAAAACTGGAAAGGTAATTCCGAACAGGTGGATGATGTTCTCGTAGCGGGATTTTCATTAAAACCCTAAATCAAATCTATGATGTATAAAAATTATCGAAAATGGACTGTGTGTATGACCGCCATCGCCTTGGCGGGCACACTTCATGCGCAGGAGGTTATCCAAAGCGAAAAAAGCGCTTACAGGGATAGTCTGAACCGTTATTATATCCAGACGGAACAACCGTTGTACCTGTATCTTTCCACTAAACCCAACGACACAAATCCCACGCCGATCCCCAATTCCAATTCGCATACGAAAAAAAACGAGCCTGAACCCATGTACCTTGACGGCAACGGCGTACATACCATCCACCATTACGACGCCATCTGCCACCAGAGAGTGATTTTTTACGTACATGCCGACGGAACGGCGCCCGTTACCCGGAGCATATTTAACGGAACTGTTTCTACCGTCAAAAATTATACGTATTACGGCAAGGATATTTCCGTTGCCCTGCTCGCCAAAGACGATATGTCGGGCGTTGCAAAAACCTTTTATTCGATGAACGGAGCTCCCTACAAGGAATATACCGGCAGCATCGAAACACAAAAGGGAACAAATACGCTGAAATATTACTCGACAGACCATGTGGGAAATATGGAAAAACCGGTTGAAAAAACTTTCACGGTGGACAATCAGGCGCCCGTAAGCTACCACACCATCATGGGAATATCTCTTTCAGGCAATATCGTCTCGCCGCTTTCGGTAATTTATCTGGAAGCCACCGATGACGTGTCGGGCGTCGCACAAACCTTTTACCGCTTCGACGATGGTAACGAGCTTCTTTACAACGGAAAAAATATCCCCTTCGGACAATTGGCCGAAGGGGAACATACCCTCTACTATTATTCCGCCGACAAGGTAAACAACAGGGAAAATCCCCGTTCGATAACCTTCTTTTTCGACAAGTCGGGTCCCATCGTAGCCACCGATATACTGGGCGACAAATTCATCGTCAACGATCTGGTATATTTTTCGGGACGTACCAAAATGAAATTGACCGCGGTGGACAACAAAACAGGCATTAAGGAAACCAAGTATTCCATCAACGGCAATGCTTTTGTCACCTACACCACTCCGTTCTACCTGCCTTCCAAACCGGGCATTCATGTGATTCGCTATTATGCTGTGGACAGCCTGGGCAACTCCACCTCTCCCCACAAAAACGGCGACCCCGTCGGCAACAATGGCAACGAAACCATGGAATATAAACATATCATAAACAAAATATACGTTGACCTCACAGGGCCGTCCCTCGCCTACAAATACAAGGGACCGGTATTTACCGCCCGCGATACCGTTTTCATCAGTTCGACAACGGAAATCATTATTTCCGGACACGATAACGAATCAGGCCTCCAGAAACTAATGTACACACTGGACAAAAATCCTACGGAAATACCCTATCAAAATCACCTGACCATCCCGACAAGCGGAAAACACAACATGGAAATTATCGGTTACGACAACGTGAACAACCGGAATATCAAGTCCCTCGTCTTTGTGGTGGATAATGAGCCTCCCGATATCCAGAACGTCTTCAGCGTCGACCCCATCGGAACGGAAAACGAAGTGCCTGTGTGCCCGCCCTACGTACAACTGTTTGTCGCTCCTACCGACAACCTCACAGGAATAAGCAAAATCAACTATTCCGTCAATAAACAACCGGTAAAAGAGTATCTGAAATTCATTGACGGATTTCAGGAAGAACAGTCCTACGAAGTAAAAATCATCGTTTCGGACAAGCTGGACAATGTTTCCGAAAAAACAGTCCGGTTTAACGTTAAAAACAAATAAAAATTAAGTATAAATTTATTCGGCATGATTACCGTTGAACAACTCAAGGGCTTGCTGGAGCGCGAGGATGCGCTCAGGAGGTATCTTTGACATCGACAATAAGAAAATACAGATAGAAGAAGAAGAGGAACGAACGCAAGCGCCCGGATTTTGGGATGACCCTAAATCCGCCGAAACGCAAATGCGGAAAGTGAAGACGTTGAAAAACTGGATTGACGGTTATCACGAGATGAAAACGGCTTGCGAAGAACTCCGGTTGGCGTTTGATTTTTTCAAGGAAAAGGCAGTCAGCGAAAACGACGTGGATCAGGCATACAACCATGCCGTGACACTGATTGAAGACTTGGAGATGAAGAACATGCTTTCAAAAGAAGAAGACAGGCTGGGCGCTGTTGTCAAGATCGTGGCAGGCGCCGGAGGCACCGAAGCACAGGACTGGGCGGAAATGCTCATGCGAATGTACTTGCGGTGGTGCGAGCGACAGGGATTTAAAACCGAGATAACCAATTTCCAGCCGGGAGACGAAGCCGGCGTCAAAACCGTCACCATACAAACCGAAGGCGAGACGGCATTCGGATACCTGAAAAGCGAAAACGGCGTTCACCGGCTGGTGCGTGTGTCGCCGTTCAATGCTCAAGGCAAACGAATGACCTCCTTTGCTTCGGTCTTTGTCGTTCCCTTGGTGGACGACGCCATCGAAATCAACGTTAACCCTGCCTGCCTTACATGGGAAACCTTCCGCTCAAGCGGCGCCGGAGGACAAAATGTCAATAAAGTGGAAACAGGCGTGCGACTTCGTTACAAATATAAAGATGACGAAACGGGCGAAACCGGGGAAATCGCTATCGAAAACACGGAAAGCCGTTCGCAGTTCGGCAACAAAGACAATGCCCTGCGCCTGTTGAAATCTCAACTTTATGAGATGGAACTGGAAAAACGCCGCAAAGCGCAGGCCAAAGTAGAAGCAGGCAAGAAAAAAATCGAGTGGGGATCGCAGATTCGCAGTTATGTATTCGACGACCGCCGTGTGAAAGACCACCGCACCAATTACCAAACCTCCAACGTACAAGCCGTAATGGACGGCGACATCAACGATTTTATCAAAGCATACCTGATGGCGTTCGGAAGAGAGGATATTTAGGTTCATTCTTTTTTTGAAGCGCTATGGGTCAGTGGATTGTTTCATTCGTGTTTTGTTTCCCGCTTTCTTCTCCATCCCTTTTAAAAGTCCTGTAAGGACTTGATTTTCATAACCGCATGTCAACGACATGCGGATGATCAAACACTACGATTTCTGCCTGAAAGGCAGGACAAGGCAGGGCAGGGCAGGGCAAGACAAGTCCTGCCTTTCAGGCAGAAGAAGTTATGGATAGGCTTCCGCAGGTCGTTGACCTGCGGTTATGAAAGTTACGTCCTTTCAGGACGTTCCGCATTCTCCAAAGGATGGCTTTCAGGCGAGAGGTTTTCGCCTCTACATTCGTGCTTTCGTGCTTTCGTGCCTTCGTGCTTTAGTGGAGGTCAGAAGAATTGTTTTTCATAGCACCTCAAAAAAAGAATTAACCTAAATTATGCTTTTTGCTTAATGATGGGAATATTAATTTTTGCAGAAAAAAATAAAACGAATCCGTTCCAATATGGTCGTATTGTAAAGAGCAATGTTTCTTCGACAGAAAAGAAGAACGTGAGCGTATCGTTGAAACCCTGTCGGGAGGCAACCATGTAGTGCTTTATGCGCCGCGCAGATTTGGGAAGACATCGCTGGTTTAGCGCAAT
>JAIRLS010000158.1 GCA_031259205.1 Bacteroidales bacterium
ACGCATAGAAAACGAGGCCGAATATATACGGACTATTGACGACACGTATGGCTCTCAAATCAGAGAACAGGCAATGATGATCGAAGAAAGTAAGAAGATGATCGAAGAAAGTAAGAAGATGATCGAAGAAAGTAAGAAGACGATCGAAAAAAAAGATAAAACGATCAAAGAAAGTAAGAAAACGATCAAAGAAAAAGATAAAATTATCAAAGAGCAAGCTAAAAGAATAGCAGAGATGGAACGTCGGAATAAACAGGAATAATCCGGTTGAACAAGTTTGCAGGGAATTTTGTCGTACACTCCCTTCTTCGTGATTACTCGTTTTTCAACGGGGAACGACCGTTTGTGTTCGCCCGGATAATAACAAAGTCAAAAAATCCTCCCCTGTCGTTGAGCACGATATGCAGTTTGAAACCGAAAAACCATCCCATCGTACTCTTCCCTTTCGACGCTATCCCTTTGAATGTCTTGGCTGTGCTCCCGTTTGATGTGGCAGACACGAAGCGGAGTGGAATCAATGAAGGATATGCCGGTAATTTACACATACAGCACAATTGATGGAAAAGAGTCCTTTTCAGAACTGTTTTTTGTTGTAGCTCCATGTAGCGGACTGTTCCCTCCGTGTTTTTGGTTCCCGCTTTCGCGCTTTCGTGGAGGTCAGAAGAATGACGTTATTTTTCGTAGAACAGTGTTTCCATGCGTTGTATTTTTTCGTTCATGGGCAGATGTCCGTCGATCCAGTGAATTTGGTCGCCGTTGCGTTCCATGCGTCTGAACCACGTCATTTGGCGTTTGGCGAACTGATGAATGGCGGTGTTGAGCAGGGTAAACATCTGTCGGTAGGTCAGTTGCCCCGTTAAGTGTTGTGTGAGGAACTTGTATTCCAGTCCGTAGTATTCCAGTTGTGCCGGAGTGAGGCCTTTTTGCATCAGTCCGAGCACTTCGTCGATCATGCCGGCGTTGAGGCGTTGTTGCAGTCGTTCGGTGATGCGTTGCCGTTGTATCTCGCGGTCGAAGCGGATGCCGACCAACAGCGGTTTGACGTCCGGGTAGTCGGATGTTGGCGGCGTTTGTTGCTGTTGGTACAGGGCGATTTCAAGGGCGCGGATCATTCGCCTGCGCGTGGTGGTGTCCGTATGGTTGTGCATGGTAATCAGGCCGGCCAGCATGTTTTCCAGTTCTCTGTCGGTTTTTGCGGCCAGTGTGTTGCGCAATTCCTCGTTGACCGGCGTCAGTAGCAGCCGGTATCCTTTGAGCGCCGCTTCCATATAAAGTCCCGACCCGCCGCACATCACCGGTATCTTTTGCCGGCTGCGAATATCGGCAAAAGCGTGGAGAAAAGCCTTCTGGTATTCGTAAACGTTGTATTGTTCGCCTGCCTCGGCTATATCTATGCAATGATATGGTATCCGGACGCCTTCCACCAGATAATCGTCGTAATCTTTGCCGGTTCCGATGGTCATGCCCTTATATACCTGCCGCGAATCGGCGCTGACAATCTCGCCGTGGTTGCGATGCGCCCACTGTGCGGCAACCGCCGTTTTTCCGCTCGCTGTCGGGCCGAGAATCACCATGAGATTATATGTCATCGTTTTGTCAAATAGGAATTAAAACCAATTGCCAAATATAACATTGAAGTTTGAAGTTTGAAGTTTGAAAATCAAAATCAGGCGTGTTATATCTTTTTTGAGGATGGTTTACCGGAAATACGGTTTTAGTTCCTCAATCAGCGAGGCGGGCGCTCTTTTAGGTTTTCGGGTAAGGGCATTTACGAAAACAAGTTCGGTTTCACCGGTATTCAGCAGGGTGGATTGTTCGTTGTATATCTCGTAGAAAAAACGGATGCGGATAACGGGCATTTCCTTGAGTATGACTTTAACCGTCAGCAGGTCGTCGTAATGGGCGGCTCCGAGGTAGCAGACATTCAGCGACTTTACGGGAAGCAGGATGCCTTCCGCTTCCATCTGTCTGTACGACAGTCCCAATGAGCGGAGCATCTCTGTACGGGCTACTTCGTAATATAACGGGTAATTGCCGTAATAGACATACCCCATCTGGTCGGTTTCGCCGTAGCGAACTCTGACGGATGTTTCAAAAACGTACATGGCAGGGTTGTTTATCGAAATTGTTGCAGTGCATTTATCAGCGTTTTGTTTTCTTCCGGCGTTCCGACAGTGATGCGAAGGCAGCCGGCGCACAACGATACGGTATTGCGGTTGCGTACAATCACCCCCTTTTCGATGAGGAACCGATACATGGCGTCGGCATTGGCCACTTTAACGAGGAAAAAATTGGCATCGGTAGGATACAGATTTTCGATGCAGGGTAATTCGGAAAGCTGTTGCCGCAATTTTTCGCGTTCCTTCAGCAATGTGTCCACCCACTGTTGCACCTGTTTCCGCTCCGACAGCATTTGCAGGACATAATCCTGTGTCAGTTGGTTAATATTGTACGGATATTTAACCTTGTTCATGATGCCGATGATATCCGCGCCGGCAAACGCCATCCCCAGCCGTACGGCTGCGCTTGCCCATGCTTTCGAGAAAGTCTGGAATATCATCAGGTTGGGATACCGGTCTAACTCCCCGATAAACGACGGTTGTCCGGAAAAGTCGATATACGCTTCATCCAGAACGACAATACCGTTGAATTGTTCGACCGTTCGGATAATTTCATTCCGGTTCAGGCAATTGCCCGTAGGGTTGTTGGGCGAGCAGAGGAAGATCAGTTTGCTGTGCCGGTCGGTTGCTTGCAGCAGGCTATCGGCAGTGAAGTCGAAAGATTCGTTCAGCAGTACTTTCCGGTATTCCACGTTATTGATTTCGGCGGCCACCTTGTACATGCCGTAGGTCGGCTCGATAGCCACCACATTGTCTTTGCCCGGTTCGCAAAACACGCGAAACACATTGTCAATGGGTTCGTCGCTTCCCACGCCGAGGAAAATCCGTTCTTTTTCCACGCCCTTTGCTTCTGCGATAGCCGCTTTCACTTTCCACTGCAATGGATCGGGATACCGGTTCATCCGGTAAAGCTGATAGGGGTTTTCGTTGGCGTCAAGATATACGGATGCTTTGCCTTTAAATTCGTCGCGCGCCGATGAGTATGGGATGAGGTTCAGTATGTTGCGCCTGACTATCTGTTCGAGTTTCATCATAGATCGGAGTCTGGGGTAAATTTACAAAAAAAAATGTGGCGCTTAGCCACACTTTTTTTTCATGTATTTTGAAAATTAATATTCCCACAGGTCTTGTTCCCATTCGAAGATTTCATTTTCGATTCTTTGGGCTTCGTAAAGCGCATCCATTCCAGAGGCATATTCGTTGATCGTCCGGTTGTTATACACGTTGGAGATTTGGTAAATATGACCGTCATAGCGATGTTGCATGAGGAAGTCGTCAAAGGACTGTTCCTGCGAGTCGTTGAAACGGTTGAAAACCGGATGGCGCGCCAAAATGGGTCTTGCTTCGGGTACATAGATCCACATGGTTTTTACCATTTGCAACTCTACCGCTGCTCCATCTTCGCTTGCGCTTTCACTGCCGTCATCGTCCCTTGAGAATACGCGGATAGGGCAGATACCGATTACTTCGCGGTTCATCACCGAATGTTTTTTGTCGAAGTAAATTTTTTCTTTTACTAAAAATTTCTTTACCTGATCCGTTTGACGGCCTACTTTCCGTTCCTGAGCAACCATGTTACCGTCGGCGTCGGGCACCTGAATCGTATCGTGCTTGGCGCCGAACTGTACGTCCAACTGTTCCATGGTAAGCGGGCGAACAAATTCGTTGTTCGGGTCGGTTGTGTCATAGGCGATGATTTCACCGCTCTCGACGGCTTTCAACAGCAGATTGGTCAGGTTGACGCGGCTTCCGATGTTCTGAGTAGGATAATACAATGCCAGATTGCGTTTTTCGCGAAGGTCTATCATCCTCCAGATGGTTTTGCTGTACAGCACGTCCGCTTCTCTTACGTAAGCATAAGGGATGGGCTTTTTTTCCGGAATATTTTCCTTGATATATACTTCCCGTTTATAATCCAACACTGTATTGGACGAATCGGGAGTCTCCGCTTGCTGTCCCCATGTAAAAGGACAACTTATCATCCATATACCTAAACTCAAAAATACGCTTTTTACACTTTTCATAGAATACAAAATTAATTGATGGTGAAGGCAACAGCCGGTAATTCACGGGTGCTGCCATCGGGTCCAACTACCTTAATATCTTCGAAATAAACTTTAGAACCTTTTGATAAACCGTTGATCAATGCTTTCTGATCGGCAGAGATATTGGTGCCTTTGGTGGGTTTGGTCTGGGTGAAACCCTTCACTACCGCCGATACGGAAAATTCCGTTACGCGAAATTTCAGGTCGAAATCGAAATTTTCCATCTCTGCCTGTACTACCATTTGAGCGGCCAATGTTGCTTTGTCGATTCTGCCTCCGATTTTGCCGGCTACTTTTGCCACGGGGTTGGGGACGGTTTTAACGCGATAGGACTGTGCCCCCATCCGCTTGGTTTGTCCATCAATATTGGCGTCAACCGTTACTAACGCTTCTGTACCCGGCCTGAGGGGACGTGCAATCCATCCCGGGCCTGACCGCGTAAGATTTCCATTGGACATGCGGGCGCTGATTCTATCGGTCGGTACGCCCGAAACGGAAATACTGATGGGATTATCCACGCCTACATAGAGTACGTTCATCTTGGTGGCGGAAACTACGGCTTCGGCTTTGCCTACCTGATATTCGCCGTGGAAGGGACGTTTGATGTAGGTACCGTCCGGATTCAACAATCTCAGAATACCTCCCCATTTGACGGGGCCTACATTGTTGGCGGCTGCCCGAAACACCGCTTTTCCCGATGCATCGTATGACAGGGGATGGCCTCCTCCCGCTATTTCATAATCAATGGTGCCGTCGGCAAGTTTTTTCGGTACCACGTTACCGATGATGACCTCCGGTTTCTGCAAACTGTCGTATGCCGCCAGAATGACGCGCGCTTCGTATTGTCCGCCCTGAAGGATATAGCTGGATTTTGCCAGCACCAGCGCTTCCACTGTGTTTACTTTCAACGCGCCGGCATCAATCTGGCTCAACAAGTGTTGTGTGATCTCCGCTTCCACATTGCGCACATCGCTCTGAAATTTGGTAAGATTGGTCACTACCGCTATCAGGGGAAGATGTTCGAAATAAGCCGTTTCCCACGGAACGGGGGGATCGCCGCGTTTGTCGGGCGGCCTGTCGGCTGTGCTTAACGATTTTTGAATCGAATTTACGGTGATCGAATCTTTTCCGGATACCAGATCGGCGACAAACTCTCTAAAATCGTCTATCTTTTTCTTTAAATTAGTACCTTCGCCGTTCACTATCATGATTTCAGCCGGCTTGTCGTTGTTATCCTTGGCTTCGATTTTACTGTCGTTAATGATGGCGCTTTGCATCTTTACCATTTCACCGCCTTTGAACAATTCGCCGGCTTTGAACAATTCGATAGTGGTATCTCTCAACGCCTTCGCGTCTTTCCCGTCGGATTCCCTGATGATCCGGATTTTCAACTGTTGCATGTCTTCCACCAACTGGTCGGCCCTTTCGCGTACCTGTGACGCTTTATTTTGCCATGGGCCTACTTTTTCCTTGGCGATTTCCATCTGTTTGTCGAATTCGGCATAGATGTTCTGGTTTTTGGCCGCAAAATTGAGGGTAGTTCTGAACAAGCCTTCATCTACGAGTACAAAAGAATCCAGTATGTCTTTCGATACGTTCAGCGCCAACATGGATGTAAGCACCAGATACATCATTCCGATCATCTTTTGTCTCGGGGTTTCTTTACCGTGAGCCATATTAATACTTGATTAGTTATTTATTAATTGGGTTATTATTAACCTCTTAAACTCATGGCGCTCAGCATGTTTCCGTAGATAGTGTTGAGAGCGGACAAATTTTTGGTCAGGTTGGCCACTTCTTCACGGTAACGATGGGTTTCTTCGACGGAAGAACTCATGTCGGCCATCATCTTCTCCAGATTGCCGTATACGTTTTTCGATTTTTGAATATGATCGTTCGTATCGCGCAATTGCAGTTCATATACTGCATTGAGGGCGGACAAGTTTTTATTGACATCGCCCAGATTGCTGATGAAATGCTGGCTGTTTTCGCCTATCGCTGCAAACGACTGCGACGAATTGTTCAAGGAGTTGACTGCCTGCTGCATACCTACTGCGCTTTGTTGGAAGACGGCATTGATATTGCCTACGGATTCTGCGGCCGTATTGATGTTGCTTACATACTTGTTGGTGGCAACGGTTGCGTCTGTCACTTGCGAAATGGTATTGGCCGTTGAGGTCAATCTTTCAAAGGAAGATCCTAAACTTTTGATTAAAGCGGGATCAATTCCGCCCAAACCGCCCATCAGGTCGTCAAATCTTTCGATTGCGCCTGAATTTCTGGTAATTCCTTTCACTGCGTCCAATTCGTCGGGATCGGTCATACCGGCCAATTCGGGATACACCAGCGTCCAGTCCAATTCTTCGTGTACTGGCTCGAAAGCGGAGAAAAAGAAGATGATGGCTTCTGTTCCCAGCCCAACTGTCAACATGACCCCTGCAAACGGCCAGTGTTGGATTTTAAACAATGCACCGATAATTACCACCGATGCGCCCCAGCCATATAATTTGGCCATAAATTTTTTCCATCCGGAACTTTGTGTTAATTCAGCAAGACCCATAAAATTATTTATTAAAATTGTTTAAATTTAGATTGATTACTCTCTTATTATGATATTTAATTTTTTACATAATTGAATTTATTATAGCGAATTTCCAAGATAATCGCGAATACATCTGAATCCGATATAGGACGCGGCGCTGTCTTGGTATTCGTATGCCCGTGTGCTTACTTGCAAGTAATATTCGATATCTTTCCACGATCCGCCGCGAATGACTTTCCGTTTCATAACGGCCGGTTCGTCTTTGCGTGCATTGTATTGGTAATCGGGATTGAAATCGTGTGTGAAACGATAAGCCGATTCGTCGTAAGCGCTTTTGGTCCATTCCGCTACATTGCCGGACATGTCGTACAGTCCCCATTCGTTGGGCTGATAGGTTCCGACGCGGGCGGTGCGGGCGGCGCCGTCGTCGGCATAGTTACCGCGCAATGGTTTGAAGTTGGCTAAAAAGCATCCCAAACTGTTGCGGGTGTAGGGGCCTCCCCATGGATATTTTGAGTTTTCAAGGCCTCCGCGTGCCGCATATTCCCATTCGTATTCGGTCGGCAGACGGTAATGATGTACGAAAGGATCTTTGTTCCTGCTCAGGGCATTGTTCAGCAATTCCGTACGCCAGATGCAAAAGGCGTTTGCCTGTTTCCAGTTGACGCCTACCACCGGATAGTCGTCGTATGCAGCATGCCAAAAGTACATTGTGGCAAAGGGTTCATTGTAGGAATAGGAGAAATCGCTTACCCAGCACAGCGTATCGGGATACACCGGCACTTGGTCGTGCAGTACGAAAGCCGAACGGTCTTTCACTTCAATTCTTTCGCCTAATGCATTGAATGCAAATCCGTGGTATTCTTTTTTCTCGAAGTCGTAGCGGTTGCTCGGATGGGAGGCTTGTTTCATGTCTACCCAGTAGTAATCGTAAATTAATTTACGGGTGTCCACTTCTTTCCGTCCGAAAAACCGCTCGTTTTCAGGATAATAGAATTGCTCCAATGCTTCTCTCTGGCTTTCGTCTTTGGGGTTGAATTTGGTATTCCAGTTCAATGGACGCTTGTCGTCTTCCATTGCGTCGTATGCTTCGCCTTCTTGCAGGAAGCCTTCTATTCCTTCTTTGGCAAGCGTGCGTCGCTTGATGGAATCTTTTACCCAATAGACAAACTGCCTGTATTCGTTATTCGTAATTTCGGTTTCGTCCATGTAGAACGCATCGACGGTGATCGTTTTGGTGAGAGCGTTTTGCGACCATGCGACATCCTGATCGCTTGGCCCCAGCGTAAAATGTCCCGAAGGAATGAAAACCATCCCGAAGGGTTGAGCTTCGAAATATTTGCTTCTTCCTCGAACTCCGGTCAATTCTCCATTGCTGCTGCTACCACAACCGCTTAAAAACAAGACAGTTGAAAAACCAATTGGTATTAAAAATTTCTTCATATCTATCACTTTATTGGCTGCAAAGTTATTACAAATATCTGACACTTTTATATTTTTTTATTATTCTTTCTTTTATTAAATTAAAACAATAATTCACTACAATTTCATGTGAGCCGCCCGAATAGCGTCTCACATCGGTGTAGGAATAATCGTAGGAATATCCCACTTTCAATCCGTCGAACAATTCAATGCCTACCTGGGCGATCAGAGCGTCGTTTAGCCGGTAAGCTATTCCTCCCCAAAACTTTTTATTGTACGTCACGTTGAGGTTAGCCGTCAATTGCGATGAAGTTCCGTCGGAGTATGCGAAAACGGACGGATCCAGTTCCCATACGGGGTTTTTCATCGGGATCAGGCAACCTGCGCTCAGGTAATAATGCCGTTTCAGGGTGAAACCGGAAGTGTTTTTTTCCTTATATCTCAAATCCGGCTGCAAAAGGTGGGTGGAGGATATCCCCAAATAAGCGCGTTCACTGCGGTAGAACAGTCCGAAAGCCATGTCGAATGCCATGATGCTTTCTTCTGCCGCCGGTATGGACGGATCATCATCGGGGCTACCGTTGGGTATGTACCACGAGGCTTTCAACGCTTTATTGAGGAAAATTCCGCTGATGCCGATGCCTAATTTTCCGGGGCCTGCGTTCATGCGGTAGGCGTAATCAAGTCCGATGCTGATGTCTTTATTGAAACCCAGCACATCGTTGGTGATATTCAAGCCTGCCCCATGATCGGCTCCGAAAAGGCGGAAAGGCGTGTGCGCCGAAAAAACCGACGTCACCGGAGTTCCTTTCATTCCTATCCATTGTTGCCGGTGTAAAGCCGTGGCGCAAATTGCGTCGCGACTGCCAGCATAGCCCGGATTGATAGCCAACTGATTAAACATGTATTGGCTATACTGCGGGTCCTGCTGGGCTACAACTCTATCAAAGAACATTATAAAGCCGCATAAAAGTACTATCTGCAACCTTTTCATCTGAATCGCAATTCTTTAGATTGTTATACGATATTAAAAAAAACGTAAAATAACAAAAAAAATTGTTTACGACCAAATATCATTTGCATTTTTTATGCTCTTTTTTAAATAATATACTGATTCAGGAAAAAAAAAGTTACGTTTTTTGTGAAAAAAAAAGTATTATTTTTTTGCGGCCAATCGCAGACTCCTTATTATCAAATAAATATATCTTTCCCACCGGGGCGGTAAAAAAAACGGTTCAATTTGATTTTCTACTGTTTATTAAGTTTATTTAACTTACAATACATTTTCCACCACCGGTCGGGAATTTCCTGTTCTGTGGCTTTGGCGTAATCGCTTGGGGAGCAGGATATGTATTCGGGATTGCCGTCTGCGGAAGGCACTTCCAACCACCAGCGTTCGGTTTTGATATTTTTGAAGAAGCAGAGCTGGAAATTGTGTTTGTCGTGCAGGATGGTGTATTTTTTGAAGTTATACGGCTCGTTTTTAGGGTGTTCCGCATTTCGGTGCTTGACGCCTTCAATGAAGTACCATGCGATTTGTGCTGCCAGTTTGACGGTGATGTTTTGTAAATCATTTTGCGGCAGTGCGTCGAAGACGCCCATGCATTTGCAGCGATTGCCCAATCCGGCGTAATATGCCAACTGGCATACTTCTTCTCCTGTGAATCCGTTGGGCGAAGGGAGGGACGCCGCAGGCGCGTCTGCATATTTTACAGCGTTCATGCTCAGGGCGAGCAGGTCGGTATCGCGTACTACCGGCTCGCAGTTGCGGATGTTGTCGGTGGCTTCTCCCAACCGGCAGGTTTCATAAAAGCGTTCTTTCATATAATCCAGGTCTTCCCGGTCGGCGTAATAGGAATGATACCCTATGTTGCAGAAATGGCTTGAGCTGTTATCGCTGCGATAAATAACGGTGTTCAGGGGATGACGGTTTTCGCGGTCGGGTAAGCGCAGGTACGGGGATATGACGGTTACAGTGGGATGCTGCGATTCGAACGCCAGAAAACCTCCGTAGATGAGGTCGGAAGTGCCGCCTGCTATCAGGGTGACGATTTGAAGTGTCGCCATTTCGCTGAGCACGTGCTGCAAGCCGAAATAGGTGTCGGTGAGGGTGTTGCCTGTTCGCAGGTTGCCGAGATCGACGACGTCGCCGGGAGAACCTGCCGACAGGACGTACAATTGCTTGCGTATCTGTTCCGGCAGCTTGATTTCGCCCGCACAGTCGGAAAAACGATCTTCCGGGACGCCTAAGATAGCGATTTTGGCCGTTGCCGGGATTTTCAATCCCGATCCGTTATGCATTATAATATGATGTCCGGTTTTTCCTTTTCCCGGCGGGATAAGGCTTTCTTCTATCGGTATCAGGTAATCCTCAAGATTCATTGTTTTGTGGTTTTACGGGACGACGATATTTTTTTTGCGGCCGTTTTCTTTGCAGCGGGCTTTTTCGCAGCGGGCTTTTTCTTTTCCGGCACGTCGGCTGTTGTTTTTTTGGCCGTTTTTTTCCCGAACCTGTTCGATTTCTCTGTTACGATTTTCATACATTCGTCGTAACTGATCAGGGTGGCGTCACTGTTGGCGGGAAATTTGTAATTTTCCTTTTTGTAGGAAAGGTAGGGGCCGAATCTTCCTTTTAATACCAGAAGATCGGGGTCTTCGTCAAATTTCTTTAGCAGACGGTTACGATCGGCTTCCCGTTTGGCTTCTATGACTTCTATCGAACGTTCGAGAGTGATAGACAGCGGGTCGTCGGTGGCAGGCCGCAGGGAATAGAATTTGGCACTGTGCAGCAGGTAGGGGCCGAAACGACCTGTGGACGCGGTAATATCTTTGTCTTCGTACTGTCCGACTTTGCGTGGAAGTTTGAACAGTTCAAGCGCTTCTTCCAAAGTGATGGAGTCCAGTCGCTGGTTTTTCCGCAGACCTGCAAAGCGTGGTTTTTCATCGTCCGACGCTTCTCCGATCTGTACCAGCGGGCCATATTTGCCGATTTTTGCAATTACGGGCCTTCCGGATTCGGGATCGACGCCCAGTTTCCGTTCGCCAACGCTTCTTTCCGACGTTTTGACCGTGTCTTCTACTTTATCATGAAAAGGGCGGTAAAATTTATCGATCATTTTTGTCCAGTCCAACTTGCCTTCTGCGATTTCGTCAAATTCTTTTTCAACGGAGGCGGTGAAATTGTAATCCATTACATTCGTAAAATGGTTGAGCAGAAAATCGTTGACGATCATGCCGATGTCGCTTGGAAAGAGTTTTGCTTTTTCAAGGCCGGTGATTTCCGTCCGGATTTCTTTATTGACCTGGTTGCCGACGAGCGTGAATACGGTAAATTTGCGTTCCGCTCCCGCTTTGTCTTCTTTGGTGACATAGCCCCGCTGCTGGATGGTAGAGATGGTGGGCGCATAGGTAGAAGGGCGGCCGATGCCGAGTTCTTCGAGTTTCTTCACGAGGCTGGCCTCGGTGTAGCGGGGCGGATGATGGGTAAAACGCTGCATGGCGGTGATATTGTCCTGTTCAAGATTTTCTCCTTTACGGACGGGCGGCAATAAATCGCTGTTTTCGTCTTCGCTTTCATCGTCTACCGATTCGATATAGAGTTTCAGGAATCCGTCGAATTTGATGACTTCTCCTGTGGCAACGAATTTTTCGGGCGTAGTGGAAATGTCGATGGTAACGACGGTTCTTTCCAGTTGGGCGTCGCTCATCTGGGAGGCAACGGTTCGTTTCCAGATCAGACTGTAGAGCCGTTTTTCGTCTGTCGAACCTGTTGTTTCCGATTTATCCAGATAGGTGGGACGGATGGCTTCGTGGGCTTCCTGCGCTCCTTTGCTTTTGGTTTTGTATTGTCGAGAGAGGACATAACTTGCGTCGAAGAGTGACGTTATTACCGTTTTGGCCATATTGACGGCTACGTCGGCCAAATGGACGGAGTCGGTACGCATGTATGTGATTTTTCCTGCTTCGTAGAGTTTTTGGGCGACGGTCATGGTTTTAGCCACCGAAAAGCCGAGTTTGCGGCTCGCTTCCTGTTGTAGCGTAGAGGTAGTAAAAGGCGGTGCGGGCGATTTCTTGGAAGGTTTGGTGACCACGTCCGATACCCGGTAACGGGCGGATTTGCATTTTTCCAGAAAAGCCAGCGTTTCTTCCGGTGTGTTGAAGCGGACGTTCAACTCTGCGTCCAAATGTTTCCCGTCTTTTGCGGCGGGGAGAAATTTGCCGTTGACTCTGAAGGAAGAAGTGGGCTTGAACTCGAGTATTTCGCGTTCGCGTTCCACCAGCAGCCGCACTGCCACCGACTGTACCCGTCCGGCAGACAGTGAAGGCTTCACTTTCTTCCACAGCACCGGCGACAGTTCAAAGCCTACCAGACGGTCGAGTACGCGGCGTGCCTGCTGTGCATCTACAAGGTTCTTGTCAATATCGCGCGGATTCTTCACGGCATGAAGAATGGCCTTTTTAGTGATTTCGTTGAAAACAATGCGTCTGGTCTTGTCTTTTTTCAATCCCAGCACTTCTGCCAGATGCCATGCAATGGCCTCTCCTTCACGGTCTTCATCGGAAGCCAGCCAAACCGTATCCGCACGTTTGGCGCTTCTCTTCAAATCGGCCACTACTGTCGTTTTACCTTCCGAGATAACATAGTGAGGCTCGTAATTGTGTGCAAGATCAATCCCCAGATCCTTCTTTTCCAAATCGCGGACATGGCCGAAACTTGATTTCACAAGAAAATCATTACCAAGAAACTGTTCAATGGTTTTGGCTTTTGCCGGCGATTCAACGATGACTAAATTCTGTTCTTTTTGTTCCATCCAAACATTCTGAAAAAATGTACAAAGAAACACATTTCATTGCGGATGTTCAAAATTTTCATCGAATAATTTTTTACCGTACAACGATTTTATTTTGTATAGTTTTAATAAACACTTATTTACGAGCATCCCCGTTTCCGAAAAACACAAAAGCGCAAATTTTTTTTCATATTTCACTTACAGATATTACCTTTGTGTTGTTTTTGAAATCACCGTTAAAAAGTCAGAATGATGTCGTATCGCCGTAATTTTTACAGACATCCTGCCGTTCCGCAGGCAGGCGCGACGTTGTGTCCGGCGCTGAACGAAGCGGGAACGCAGTTCGTTTCGCATCCGCACAGCGACCGTTCCGGCACATTCAACAAAAATCCGAATCAACGAACAAATGGAGGAAAAAATAGCATTTCGTACCAATAATTGGGACAGGGAAGACAAAGAACTGGAGCGGTCGTTGAGGCCTGTCGGCTTTGATGAATTTTGCGGGCAACAGAAGGTGGTGGACAATTTGAAGGTATTTGTGGAAGCCGCGCGAATACGAGAGGAATCGCTTGATCACGTACTGCTGCACGGCCCGCCGGGACTGGGTAAAACAACGCTGGCCAACATCATTGCCCGCGAACTTGGCGTCAATCTGAAACTGACGTCCGGCCCTGTATTGGACAAACCCGGCGATCTGGCAGGGATCCTTACCAATCTTGAAAAAAACGACGTACTGTTCATTGACGAAATACACCGTTTAAGCCCGGTAGTGGAAGAATACCTGTACTCGGCCATGGAAGATTATAGCATTGATATACTGATTGATAAAGGCCCAAGCGCCCGTTCCGTGCAGCTTACGCTGAATCCTTTTACGCTGGTAGGCGCCACCACCCGTTCGGGCTTGCTGACCAGTCCGTTGAGGGCGCGTTTCGGCATCACCTGCCACCTGGAATATTATAATGCCGACATACTTACCGGTATCGTCGAACGTGCCGCCCGCATCCTGCGCGTGCCCGTTGTCCGGGTGGCTGCCGTGGAGATTGCCTCCCGCAGCCGCGGAACTCCGCGTATTGCCAATGCTTTGCTCCGCAGGGTGCGCGACTTTGCACAAGTAAAGGGCGATGGAACCATTACGCCGGAAATCACACGCTATGCACTGGATGCGCTGAACATCGACAAACACGGATTAGACGAAATGGACAACCGCATCCTGCGCACCGTCATAGAAAAATTCCGCGGCGGACCGGTCGGCCTGTCTACCATCGCCACGGCGGTGGGCGAAGATCCGGGCACCATCGAAGAAGTGTACGAACCTTTCCTCATCAAGGAAGGATACATCAAGCGAACTCCCCGCGGACGGGAAGCTACCGCCACCGCTTACGCCAACCTGGGAATCAGCCGTTACAAAGACCCCGAATTTCTGTTCTGACCGTCGACGGACGGATACAGGCAAGCGACGGCCTGCGGCGATGAAAGTTAAAATAAACGTTACGTCCCCCCGCAGGACGTTATGAGCAAAAGCGCTCTCCCCGTTCATCGATTCCGGAAACAATCGCTCTGCCGGCTGACGCTCCCCATTTTTTTCAGTCCGTTTTTTACCCCGTTTTACTGCACAAAATTACTTTTTTTTTCACAGCGCCTCAAAAAAAAAAATAAAAAAAAATTTTTTAAATAAAAATAATGATTATCTTTGCCGCGTTCAAATAACAAAAATCGTTAAAATTAAAACAAAATGACGCCTCATTGTTCCCATGTTCGTTTCATGATTCCCGGCAATCTTCCGGCAAAGGCGGCATTTGCTCCAACGATTTGCAGTAAAAAGTACGCAGGATTTTCCGACGACCTCGCCGGAACCCTCACTATTGCCGGAGAGAACCCCGGCGGTAACGCGCCAATCTTCGAATATTCTATTCCGTAATATAACAATTTTAAAACCAAGTAGATGTTATATGCACATGACCTTCCCCGTAAAGATACAGAGTTCCTCCTGCGGATCGTTAACTTTCCGAAATATTTGTCGCCTTCGTTAACGAGGTTGAATTTTCCCAGTGAGGAGTACCCAAACAGGTATACAGGTTTTGCATACGCAAAAACACCGGTTAACAACATTTACAAAGGAAATAAAAGGACTTCGTTTCTTTTGTAAAAACAGTAAAAATCAAAATGGAAGTCCACAAATTAAATTAAAAAATTAAATAATAGGAGAGTTTATTTATGAACAACACATCGTGGTCGCTACAGACCAAAAAAGTTTTCAACGGCATCCTGCTGTTTTCACTGTCATGGATTGCCTATGGAATTTTCGCCCCCATCGAATCCCTGTTTTCAGGTATCAGTACATTGGCTTCCTTTGCCGATTCGCCCAGCCCGACAGGGGGTGCAGGCACCGTCCTGAACGCTATCACCTGGCTTTTGCTGGCGGGTATCATCGTGGGTTACATCCTGACCATTCTGGGGCTGGGAAAGTTCGGCGAGATACTGGAAGAAGCCGATAAAAAGGCCATCGGCTCGGTACGCACAGCGCTGATCCTTGCAGTGATTGCCGCCGCGCTGGACTGGGTGCCGCTTATTCCGGACATCGTAGGTGACATCGTGTACCTGATAGCAGTAATTTTAATGCTGGCGGGATACAACAAGCTCAAAAACTCGTCTACCTTTGCGGGTAAAAATGGAGCTTCCACCCTCTTCGTAGCAATGATACTGATCATAGTGGGATGGGCTTTCGATTTCATTCCCATGGTCGGCAATTGGATTGAGGGACTGCTCACCGTCATCGCCTACGCCATGACGCTGGTAGGATGGAGTAAAATCAAAAATGCAGTTGCATAACCGAAGAACGGCTTTTGTTCTCCGTCGGGAGTTGTCTCAAAAACAGGGGCAGCTCCCTTTTTTTCTCTGTGCGGAGAATAATTACGGATTTTACTTTTCCTGACTTCGACATTTCATCCATGCTTGTTTTATAATGGATTGCAAATCCATCTATTGAAAATTATGAGGCTGTCTCAAAAGACGGTTAATTTTTTTATTTAGGAATGGGAAATTAATAAGGTATAACAGTTTTGAAAGAAGGTAAAAAATGGGAAATTAATAAAGTATAACAGCGCCTCCCGCAGGGAGGGTACTTTATTAAGGGGGCGTCTCAAAAGCACGCAGATGACGCAGATGATGTGGATTTGCACAGATAAAAACGAGGCGTACAAAACGAAAGAAGTTGATTATCCATAAAATAAAAATCTGCGTTCCTCT
>JAIRLS010000181.1 GCA_031259205.1 Bacteroidales bacterium
GAAAAATAATTCTTCTGACCTCCACGAATACACGAATGTAGAGGCGCACGGCGTGCGCCTGAAAGCGCGAAAGGACTTTTAAAAGGGATGGGAAAAAAGCGGGAAACAAAACACGGATGGAACAGTCCACTGACTAATAGCGCCTCAAAAAAAGAATGAACCAAAAATTCATACAAATAGAAAAATATTGGCAAAAAAATTGTATCATTGCAAAATTTTTTTTGAATCTAAAAACATTGTACATGCTGGTAAAACAACATACGCTTCAAATGCCTGTTTCCGTTAAAGGCAAAGGCTTACATACAGGAGTAGAGGTCGAACTGACACTTCGTTCGGCTTCTCATAACCATGGGTACAAATTTAAGCGACTTGACCTTGAAGGTCAGCCTGTTATCTCGGCAATTGCGGAAAACGTGACGGATACTTCGCGGGGGACGACCATTGAGGAAAACGGTGTTCGCGTGAGTACGATCGAACATGTGCTGGCCGCCTTGTGGGGGATGGGGGTGGATAATGCCCTGATTGAGATCAATGGTCCGGAAATGCCGATCATGGACGGCAGTTCACGGTCTTTTGTCGAACTGATCAAAAAAGCGGGAATCGTTGAGTTGGACGCCGTCAGGAAATACTTTGAAGTCAAAGATCGCATCGTTTATGCAGACAAGTCGCGGGGAATAGAAATCGCCATTTATCCCGACGATCATTTCAGCATCGACGTAATGATCGACTACAATTCCCGCACGCTGGGACATCAGTACGCTACTCTCGACAATATCGAAGATTTTGAAAAAGAAATAGCCCCGTGCCGCACTTTTGTGTTCCTGCACGAATTGGAACCGCTGTTGCAGCACAACCTTATCAAAGGCGGAGATTTGGACAATGCCATCGTCATTGCCGACAAGCCCGTGGGACAAAGCGAACTCGACCGGTTATCGAATTTGTTCAACATACCCAAGATAAGCGTCAAGCCGGAAGGGATTCTCAACAATCTGGAATTGCATTTCAATAACGAACCCGCTCGCCACAAACTGCTCGACCTGATCGGCGACTTCGCCTTAGTGGGAAAGCCCATCAAGGGAAGGATTGTGGCTACACGACCGGGACATGCCGCCAACAATCAAATGGCGCGGCAACTGAAGCAAATCATCAAAAAGGAGATAGCCAAATCGCTGATACCGAACTATAATCCATCCCTCCCCCCGCTGTACAATATCGAACAGGTGAAAAACATCCTGCCGCACCGTCCTCCGTTCCTGCTGGTGGACAAAATCATCAGTTGCACCGACCATGTGGTGGTAGGAGTGAAAAACGTCACCATGAACGAGGCGTTCTTCACAGGACATTTCCCGGGACAGTCGGTGATGCCGGGCGTGCTGATCGTTGAAACGATGGCGCAGGTAGGCGGCATCCTTGTATTGAGTACAGTACCCGATCCGCAAAACTATCTCACTTTTTTCCTGAAAATGGATAAGGTGAAATTCAGGAAAATGGTAGTACCGGGCGATACGCTGGTAGTGCGGATGGAACTGGTAGGAGAAATCAGACGGGGCATTGTTACTATGGTAGCACATGCCTATGTCGGGGAAACGCTGGTGACGGAAGGCGAATTGACCGCCCAAATAGTAAAAGTAAAAGAAGCATAATCGAAAAATATAAAAAAAATGATACATCCATTGTCTTATATACATCCGGAAGCAAAAATCGGCGAAAATGTAACCGTTGAACCGTTTGCAAGCATATCCGGAGATGTGGTAATCGGAGAAGGGACTAAAGTGTTTTCCAATGCTGTGATTATGGACGGCGCCCGGATCGGGAAGAACTGCCTTGTGTTGCCCGGCGCGGTGATAGCAGGTATTCCCCAGGATTTGAAATTCAAGGGTGAATACACAACGGTCGAAATCGGCGATAATACCACTGTCCGCGAATGTGTTACCATCAATCGCGGCACTGTCGCCAAAGGAAAAACCATCATAGGCAACAACTGCCTGTTGATGGCGTACGTCCACATTGCCCACGACTGCTGTATAGGCAACAATTGCGTGATTGTAAGCCATTCCGGACTTGCCGGCGAAGTTGAAGTGGACGACTGGGTAATTATTTCGGGCGGCAGTCTGGTGCACCAGTTCGTCAGAATCGGCGCTCACGTGATGGTGGCAGGCGCTTCGAGAGTACGCAAGGACATCCCGCCCTTCGTGAAAGCAGGCCGGGAACCGCTGGCATACATCGGCCTCAATTCGGTCGGGCTGCGCCGGAGAGGATTTCCCAATGAAAAAATCTATGAATTGCAGGATATCTACCGCATATTGTACCAAAGCGGCATGAATCACGGAGAAGCCATCAAGCGCATTGAGGAAAATTTCCCCGACAGCGCCGAACGGAGCGAAGTCATCCGCTTCGTACAAAAGTCCAAACGGGGCATCATGAAAGGCTATCTTTCCGCTTCCGGCGACAACGACGAAGATTGACAATTGCACTATTGACTGCCTTGTTATCTTTTGATAAATTTCAAGGCGTCCGATTTTTCGTTATTTTTGTAATATTGAAGGATATAAACGCCCGGAAGCCATGTTGATACGTCTATGTTGCGGTAATGGTTTCCCGGCGGCAGCATTTCCGGCGTGTTTTCGTACAGCACGCGGCCGCTTGTGTCGCAAATACGGACAAAAGCGGCGACAGGCTTCTCCCCGTTAACGACAATGGAATAAAAGAGCTGTCCGTCGGTAGGATTGGGATAGACAAACAGCCGGCCGGACTTTTGCGGGGCGTATTTCTGTTCGATATGCAACCGGACGGTAGCCGTCGATTCCGAATATGGGTCGCAGGCCGACAGGAACAATGTCGCCTCTCCGTGGAACTTCGGAGAAACGGTCAGGATATTGCCCTGTACGGTTGCATCGGCTAATCGGGAGGACGCCATGGATACGGTAAAATACAAAGAGTCGGCGTCGGCGTCGGAAATGTATTGCAGCAGGTCGACATCAACCGGTGTATTGGGAATCAGCGTTGTATCGGTGAAAAGGCGTATCTCCGGAGGATGGTTGTCATTGGTAGTAAATGTAACGACATTGGATGTTTCCGATTGATCGCCGAAGTTTCCGATACTGCGAATAGCCACATGATAGGTGGTTTGCGGCTGTAATCCGGAGATAACATGTTCCTGTCGTTGTCCCAATGCTAACGATGATGGAACGGGGTAACCCGCATACCGGGCAAAATTGTCGGAAGTTATTTCAGATGTAGAACAGGCCACAACAAAATAAGCGACATCCCCATTGTCGCTCACCGGAGGCACAGTCCATGACAGTCTTGCAGAAATATGATTGACAGGTGTGGCCGTCAGGTCTGTTATTTCTTGCGGAGTACCTTCCGCAGCTATGGCTTTTTCAGCATTTACCAGGCCGGATCCCATGCCTTCGTAATTCTCATGGTCATATATACTCAACGGAGTAGCAGATCCCAGCAATCTATATCTCAGCATGTCGGGAGTAAACTGTCGGTTGCCGTGTACGGCAAGCACCAGCGCCGCCGTTCCCGACACCTGGGGACATGCCATGGACGTCCCTTCTTTGTACTCGTAATAGCTATGATTGTTAAGACGATACGAAGCGCTGTAAATGCAGCCTTCTTCTTTGGTAATCCGGCCTCCTGCCTTTTCCGATTCCCCTCCGGGAGCGGCAATGTCCACCCATGCGCCAAAGTTGGAATAACTTGTGCGCCGACCGTAATGATTGACCGCGCCCACGGCAATCACATTATCAAAGTAGCCCGGGTACCATTTTTCGCTGGTACCGTCGTTGCCGGCGGCGAAAATGACGATGCCGCCCGTCATGGGCGTTCCGTCGCGCGGATTCCCTTCTTCATCCTTTCCCGCTTCTGCAATGAAATAATTGATGGCTTCAATGTCCGATTCATTATATTCACCGGGATTCTCATATCCCCAACTGTTTTGGGAGATCACCGCGCCGTTGTCGGCAGCGTAAGCAAAGGCCGGAGCCAAAGACACAACGCCGTCTTCTCCCAACAATATCTGTACGTTCATCACCTTAACGCCGTAGTTCTCCCGCGTCATTCCGCTCACGCCTTTTGCATTGTCCGTAACGGCGGCTATGGTGGCAGCCACGTGCGTGGCGTGATCTTCCGGCTGGATAGCTCCTTCCGGCTGGATAGTTCCTCTCCTGCGTACAAAATTATAACCGTAGATATCGTCCGTGTAACCATTGTCGTCGTCGTCAACGCCTGCTACTCCGTTCAGTTCCGCCTCGTTCGTCCACATGTTGGCGTTCAGGTCTTCGTGGTCATAATTGACGCCTCCGTCCACCACTGCCACCACTACGTTGTGATTGCGGATTCCGATGGAGTCGATTTTTTTCCATGCGTTCAGCAGCCGGATATCGACGCCCGGCACGCCGCCTGTCTGTCCTGTGTTGTTGAAGTGCCACTGTTTGGAGAAATTGGGATCGTCAGGGGCGGTGACGGTTGCAGGAGCGGACAGGCTGCGGATCCTGTACACCGGTTCGGAAAACTGGATGTGACCATCCGTTTTGTATTCCCTGGCGACATGTTCGGGATCAAGCGTTTCCGGAATAGTCATTTCATACCACAGGTGAAGGCCGTACTTACGGTGTTTGGCCTCGTATTTTCCCGCATCGGGGAAAAGCCGCCTCATGTTGACGGCTCTGTATCTCCTGTTGAGGCGGTCGAACGAGGCCAAACCGGAAACGACAACGGCAGTGTCGCTTCGCAAGCGGCTTCTCGTATGCCTTTCTATGGCAGGTACAGCGTCAACCTGAAGTTTGACCAGTACCTTTCCTGCATGTACCCGCCGCGTGGACTGAGCCTGCAAACCCGCACCAGCACACCAACACAGGAAACATATTGTCCATTTCAACCGGAAAATACCGTTTCGGTTCATTACCAACCTGCATATTTGCATATTTGCACTAAAAAATACAAAAGTAAACAGTTTCGGATGAAAAAACAATTTTCCCAAAAAATTAAACTGGGGTAATAATGCCTGCGAAACGTCATTTTTTGTCATTTACCGGTTAATTAATGTCCATAAAGCGACATTTTTTCGTTTTTTTGGGGAAAAAAAATTTACCCGTCTTCGCTGGGCCATTAAAATGAAAAACCTGCAAACACAATGGTTTAACAATTATTATGATTTTTTCACAAGCGCAAAACCGCATTTATCTTACTTTTGCGTCTTTATCTTCATCTTCATCCTTATAGTATGAACGTGAAATATTGATTTTTATTGTCATGAGTTTCGCTTCAACAAGTATAAAACGTCCTGTTTTGGCCATTGTGATATCACTGGTGATAGTGATATTCGGCATGATAGGATTTACATCGCTTCCTGTGCGGGAATATCCGAGTGTTGACCCGCCTATCATCAATGTAATGACCTCTTATCCGGGGGCTAATGCCGAGATTATCGACTCGCAGATTACAGAAATTCTCGAAGCCTCTATCAACGGCATCGCGGGTATTCGTACGCTTACCTCTACCAGTAGCGACGGATACAGTAATATTGTTGTAGAATTCGAACTTGGCGTGGATATGGAAGCCGCCGCCAACGACGTGCGCGACCGCGTGTCGAGGGTGCAAAACCGTTTGCCGAAGGACTGTAATCCGCCGACCGTGTCCAAAACCGATTCCGATTCCAATCCGATTATCATGCTGGCGGTGCGTAGCGACAAGCGGAATCCGCTGGACTTGACCGACGTCGCCGATCGCATGTTCAAGGAACGCCTGCAAACCATTCCGGGCATCAGCGAAATAGCCATCTACGGAGAAAAACGTTATGCCATCCGCGTAACGCTCGACCCCGACAGACTGGCGGCCTATCAGCTCACCGCTGCCGAAGTAAGCGCGCAGATCAGCGCCGAAAATGTGGAACTCCCGTCGGGGCAGATCGAAGGAACCAACATCAACCTTACCGTTCGCACATTAGGACTGCTGCGCACCCCGCAGGAATTTGAGAATCTGATCATCAAAGGCGTCAACGGCGTGCCCGTCAAGTTGAGCGACATCGGTTACAGCATGTTTGCCGCCGAAAACGAGAAAACCATCACCAAGTTCAATGGCGAACCCTGCGTCATTCTGGCCATTTTGCCGCAGTCGGGCGCCAACAACGTAGAAATCTCCGACCGGTTCTACCAGCGGCTGGAAGAAATCAAACTCGACATGCCGGAAGACATCACCCCGATGGTGATTAACGATACCAGCAACTTCGTCCGCAATTCCATTGAAGAGGTTGAGGAAACCATCGTCATTGCCTTCCTGCTGGTGGTGATTATCATTTTCCTTTTCCTGCGTAACTGGCGTACCACGCTGATTCCCATCCTTGCCATTCCCGTATCGCTGATCGGCACGTTCTTCATCATGTATCTTTTCGGTTTCTCCATCAATGTACTGACGCTGCTGTCCATCGTGCTGGCGGTAGGCCTCGTGGTGGACGACGCTATCGTAGTGATGGAAAACATTTTTGTGAAGATCGAAGAAGGAATGTCGCCTATTGAAGCTGCTTTCAAAGGGTCGAAGGAAATCTATTTCGCCATCATTTCCACCACAGTAGTGTTGGTATGCGTCTTTATGCCGGTCGTTTTCCTGAGCGGCATTACAGGAAGGCTGTTTCGCGAATTCGGCATTGCCATTGCCGGCGCCGTGATTATATCGGCTTTTGTGGCGCTAAGCCTCACACCCATGATGTGTTCGAAAATTCTGAGCCATTCTTCTTCGCAAAACAAATTTTACCTCATGACGGAAAAATTTTTTGTTTCGTTTACGGAAGGTTATACCGACATGCTGGCCGGTTTTGTCAGGAAAAGGTGGATAGCCGTTGCCATCATTATCGCAGCGTTCGGGGCTATCGTGCTGTTGTTCGTAAATCTTAAAACCGAACTTGCGCCGCTGGAAGACCGGAGCCGTATCACCTTGCGAATCAGTATGCCGGAGGGCACTTCTTACGAAAGTTTTTGCCAATATATTGATGAGATTGCCGACATGGTGCAGGATTCCGTTCCTGAACTGGCCGGCTGCCAGTCAATGGTGAGAAACAATTTCGGTTTTGTACGGGCTTTCCTTGTCGATCCTGCCCAAAGGGAACGCACACAGCAGATACTGGCGGATAAACTGTTGCAGGACACCCGCCTGATGACCAAAGGCAAGATTCTTATTACGCAAGATCCCACCATCGGCGACCGGCGTTCCGGACAGGGCGTACAGTACGTGATTCAAGCCAATTCCATCGAAAAGTTGCGCGAAATCCTTCCCGTATTCATGGACGAAGTGCAGAAAAGTTCGGCGTTCGCTTTTTCCGACGTTAATCTGAAATTCACCAAACCCGAACTGGTCGTCAATGTGGATCGCGAAAAAGCCCGGCTGCTCAATGTTTCTACCACTGCCATCGCCCAAACCATGCAATTGGCGTATGCCGGTCAACGCATCGGCTATTTCACCATGAACGGTAAACAATACCAAATCATCGAAGAAGTAGGCAAAACCGACCGCAACCAACCGAGCAAGCTACCCGCGCTGTACGTCAGAAGCGGCAACGGCGACATGATACAATTAGACAACCTGCTGTCGGACACCGTCAAAAGCAATACCCCCTCGCTATACCGCTTCAACCGCTACGTGTCGGCTACTGTTTCGACCATCATGGCGCCGGGCTATTCGCTGGGCGACGGCATCAACGAGATGGACAAAATCGCCGACCGCATCCTCGACGATACTTTTAAAACCGACCTGTCCGGTCAAGCCCGCGAATTGAACGAAAGCTCCAACAGCATCTATTTCGCCTTCATGCTGGCGCTGGTGCTGGTGTATCTTATCCTGGCCGCCCAGTTTGAAAGTTTCCGCGACCCGTTAGTGATTATGTTTTCCGTGCCGATGGCTTTGGTAGGCACGCTACTGTCGCTATGGTATTTTAACCAGACCATCAATATTTTCAGTGAAATAGGCATCATCATGCTGATTGGGCTGATTACCAAAAACGGGATCCTGATCGTTGAATTTGCCAACCAGCGCCGCGAACAGGGATATTCCATCTTCAAGGCAGTGCTGGATGCGGCAAGTTCGCGTTTACGCCCTATCCTGATGACAAGTTTGGCAACGATTTTCGGAATCCTGCCCATAGCGCTGGCTTTGGGGGCCGGCGCCGAAAGCCGCGTTTCCATGGGAATAGCCGTTGTAGGCGGGATGCTGTTCGGAACCATTCTCACGCTGTTTATCGTGCCTGTGATGTACACGTTCCTTACCGCTAAAAAGCGGACTGTCATTAAAGAAGAGGATTATTTATGATAACCGGAAAAATAATTTACCCTATGATCAAAAAAAGCGTTTTGCTACTGACGATAGGTTGCTGCACGCAACTTCCCGCACAGGAAATCCGGCAGATTCCTTTAAAATATTCCGTTGAAACTTCCGATCTTCCGGTGCTCACGCTGAAAGACGCCATTACGGAAGGTCTGGAAAACAATTACCGCGTCCGCATTGAAAAGAACAACGTACAGGTAAGCAGTAACAATGCCTCTATCGGCAACGCCGGCATGTTGCCCTCGATCGCGCTCAACGGAACGATTAGCGAAAGCGTCGCCGACAGCCATCTGAAATATTTTTCGGATTTAAACCGTCCGGATCAGGACAAATCCGGCGCCATATCGGACAATATGAACGCTAACCTTGCGTTGAACTGGACCTTGTTCGACGGCATGAGCATGTTCGCCAACTATCATCGTTTGAAAGAATTGGAACTGATGGGCAAAGAACAAATGAGGGCCGCCATGCAGGAAACCGTCGCTTCCATCATCAATGCCTACTTCGACATCGTCACCTGCCGGAAAGAACTGGAAGCCGTCGGGCATATCCTGCTGATTTCAAAACAACGAACGCACAGCGCCAACGACATGTTCCGCGCCGGAAAAGTATCAAAAGTCGATTTGCTCTCCGCACAAGTGGACTACAATGCAGACACCTCTTCATACATCCAGTTGAACGCCGAACTGATGGACGCCAAAATCCGGTTGAACCGCCTGCTGGCAAGAGATATCGTCACCGACTTCAGCGTGGAAGATTCGATTGCAATCGACAGGTCGCTGAATTATAAGGATATTCACGACAAAGCCATCGCCGAAAACCCGGAAATAACGCTTTCGCGAATGTCGGTAAACGAGGCCATCTTCTCGCTAAAGGCAGTGCAGGGCGCCCGCCTCCCGCAAGTCCGCTTCACTTCGTCCTATACGCTGGTCAATCAGCAAAACGGAACAGGACAAATCGAAACTACGCGATCCGGAACGCTGAATTACGGCGTCACGGCAAGCATACCGCTGTTCGACGGCCTGAACCTCAAAAGACAGATAAAAAACGCCCGGCTGAATAAAGAAAATGCCGACCTCGTCTACGAAGAAACACAAAAAGAAATCGAAGCGCGGGTAGCCACTGCCTTTAACGCATACGAAGTCAATCGCAATCTGGCCGCCTTCGAAAAGGCCAACCTGAGCATAGCGGCCGAGAACCTCGACATGTCGATGGAACGCTACCATTACGGCGCTATCTCGGCAGTCGAACTCCGCGAAGTACAACGCAGCTACCTGTCGGCAACCAACAGGATGATCGTCGCCGTGTACAATGCCAAAATAGCCGAAACTGCGTTGAAACTGCTTACCGGAGAAATGATGAAACTCTGACGGACAGTAAAAAAAATACTTTTTTTTACGACAATGATGTAAAAGATATTATCTTTGCAGATATAATGACAATGATGTCGCAATAGAATAAAAAAACATAAAATATTAATAGTTATGCAATTAGTGACTCCTGATATTGGATTGTTGTTCTGGATGCTGGTATCCTTCCTGACCGTACTGTTTCTGTTGAAAAAATTTGCATGGAAGCCCATTTTAACCATGTTGCACAAACGGGAGGAATCCATCGAACAGGCATTGAAATCGGCAGACCGCGCCCGGGAAGAGATGCACAAAATGCGTGCCGACAATGAAAAAATTTTGGCGGAAGCCCGTGCGGAACGCGAACGCATCTACCACGAAGCAAAGGAAATGAAAGAAAAAATCATTGCCGAAGCCCGCGAACAAGCCAAAAAAGAACAAAACCGCATCATAGACGAAACCCAAACACTGATTCGGACGGAGAAAAATGCCGCTATTAAAGAAATACGCTCCATCTCCGCCGAACTTTCCGTACGGATTGCGGAAAAACTCCTTCGGCACGAGTTGAGCAAGGATCAACAGCAAAAAGACCTGCTGGAAAAACTGACCGACGATCTGCCCATGAACTAATCACACAAAAAACATGAACAGCAGCATCATCTCCACCCGCTATGCAAAAGCCCTGCTTCTGGCAGGTATCGAACACAAGTGCCTTGAAAAAATAAAGGAGGACATGCGCCTCCTGCATCTTTCCCTCAATGAAAATCCCATTTTCAGACAATTACTGGAAAGCCCTGTAGTGAAACCCGTGCAAAAACACAAAGTAATGGACGAACTGCTGACCACAAAAATCCACCCGATGACGCTCTGCTTCGTGCATGTACTCATCAAAAACAAACGCGACCCGATGCTGCACGACGTCACGCGGCGTTTTATCCGGTTATACGACACACACATGGGCATCCAACACGCCCACATTACCTCCGCTATCGAACTGGACGACCAGATAAAAAACAGCCTGAAAAAAAAATTGAACGAACTGTGCCGCGCCGACGTACAACTCACTTCCGAAGCCAATACCAGCCTGATAGGTGGCTTTATCCTCCGCATAAACGACCGGCAGTATGATGCAAGCCTGTCGTCGAGCCTGCAACGAATCAAAAAAGAAATGGTAAAAAATTGAAAGCAAATGATTTGTAC
>JAIRLS010000233.1 GCA_031259205.1 Bacteroidales bacterium
AGAATAGGGAGAATTGAAAGCTCCAACTGTGGTAATATTACATGGAACGAATACAACTTTGCAAATATTTTCTTTTACAGTTATTCACCCACCGTCAATGGACATTTGCAAACATACGCGCGTGGTTATGCTTCTTCGAACGTAGCATGTGGCGGCGACCAGCATGCTGTCGTTAAAGATTACACCGAAATAGATATTAATTATTCTCCCGACCGCTGGTACACGTACTCTGTCGACAAGATAGCCGGTCATCATGCTTACGCCGAATTTTACTGGTATCCGGGAGAATTGAGAGGCAACAGATATGTTTATATTGAGTTAAGAGATATTACAATCTATCAGGAGTGGTCGGGATCTATACAACCCAAAAGCAGTGTCTCCAAACTGGTAACAATAACAAGACCCTCGATGACGCCCTCCATTTCGGGAGGAACCATGGCTACGAACGGAGAAGTCTCGGTTTCATGCAGCGCGAGCGGAGCCGACGAAATCAAACTCTATATAAACGGTTCCTGCAAAGAAACGAAATCGGGATCAAACGTTACTTTTACAGGGAAATATCCCTCAACGGAGAACGATTTTCTGGATGGACAAACTTTCAGATGTTACGCATACCGACATGTTTCCGAAGGGAGAACATCATACGTGTATGAATCGCCATCGCTGACCTCTCAGCGTACGGGAGTATTTACCGGCGACTTAAACGCTTCGGTTGAAAAATGCGGAGATGTGAAACTGACCTGGCAAATACAAAATCCATCAACCACTTCGGACGTAAATACAAGCGGGTTTACGCTCCAAATGAAGAACGACGACGACTGGTCTAACATATCCTCCGAAATACCGTACACTTCTCAATCAGGCGACACAAAAGACTATTCCTACACTTATCGGATTCCCGACATCGACCTGAACAAAGGAACGGTCAACCGTCAATTCCGTGTGAAACGGAATTTTGCCGAATGGGACGAGAAAAGTTTTTTACAGCGAACTACCGACGTGAACATCAATACCGACTTCAAGCAATTGTCCGAAATAGAGATAAAACCGGGCGGAGCCGACGGTTACCCGCGTCTGTCGTGGAAAATGACTACCGAGGGAATTGAGTGCAGCGACAATATTTCTCTGAAATTGAAACTTGACGGCGCTACTGAAATAACCATTCCAAAAGAGGATATACTCGCCGGAAGTTATCAAACTACAGGCAGCAGCGATGGCGTTCTGAATTGCACCTCCCAACGTTATGAGTTAATCCTGCAATACGGAACCCTGTCCCCTGTTACATATTTAGTAAGCTATAATTATGTATACGAACCCACCGGCAGACGGGAATTTGAAAAGATCGTCGTTTCAAAAGGCTATTATGCCGACCGGAACATTATCAAATGGTATTTAAGAGACGGTTACGACGATTTTAGCCGGTTCCTGGTGATGCGCAAGGAAGCCGGCGCGCCGGACGACGAATACATAACTCTCTCGGAAACCACTCACACCAACAGACTGCAATACACCCACGATGACCGCGATATTAACGCCGGCGTTTATTACATCTATAAGGTAGAAGGCATTTACGAATGCGCCGAGGAAACGGGCAGCCTGTCCTCTCCTGTATCCATCGGGTTCTCGCAGCCCTACGGTTCGGTATCGGGACGCGTAACCTATACCGGTTCACAGGCGGTGCGCAATGTCGAAATAAAAGTTGCCACCGACAATGCTATGAACAGCAGTCGCGAGCTTGAATTTAACAGCGTGCGAACCGGAAGCCTTGTAAGTATCCCCGCCGGCGCGAAACTGTTCAGCGCCGAAGGATTCACTTTTGAAGCATGGCTGAAATTCCTCAGTTCTTCAGAGCAGACCCTGCTTTCCAACAGTTTATTGACAGTGAAGCGCGGAACGAACAATAAAATTGCCGTTACGCTTGCCAACGGCAGCACGCTAACCGTTCCCGAAAACATTCCTGTCGGCGAATACGTTCATCTGTCTATTACGGTCGAAAAACAGTCCAATTACAAAAATTACGCTGTAACGGCTTACATAAACGATTCGGCATACGTCACGGCTAACGTTACTCTGAGCCATGACGCCGTTACGCCCGTAGCCGCAACGAAACTTGGCGAGACATTCATCGGATACATGGACGACATCCGCCTGTGGAGCCGCGTCCTCACAGCGGAAGAAGTCGCCCTGAACTACGACCGCGTACTCGGAGGTAAAGAAACGGGTTTGGCGGCATACTACAAGTTCGACGAAATCGACGCCGCCGAAAGCGCACTCTTCGACTGTTCCGCCACAGGAACAGACTTCAACGGCAATCATGCCGAAAAAGGCGCGGGCGTTGCGCGGGCAACAGTCCCCATCTCTGCCTCGCACCTGTCGATTAAGGGCGTCACCGACGACAACGGAAACTATTCGATCATCAGCTGTATTCCCTACACAAGCGAAGGCACAACCTATACGCTTTCGCCCTCGCTGGTAGGGTGTGCAAACCCATTAAAAATCTCCTCAAAAAAAGTCGTACATTTGTAGGCATAAATCATTCAAAAAAAAAAGTCAAATGGCACAAACGAAACGGGAAGAAAAACTGGAGGATCAATTGCGAAAATGCAAGGCAGAACTTCATAGGGAGAAACGAAAAAACAAAGATCTTCATCAGAGCAGAGACAGGTACAAACAGGAAAATAAAGTATTGGTTCAAAAAGTGAAAGAGTTCGAAACCATAAAAAAAAACGTGATGCAGCCGGTCAGTCCCAATCATTTATAGGAAGGCACAAATATACGGATTTTGTGGTTGGGCTAAGCGTTGATTTGTACGTAAGCTGCGGGTGCGGATTACGTACGACCGCAAAAATAATGGAAAAACTAAACAGTTTTTTGGGCTGGCAGTTGGAAAGCATCCCGTCGCCCAATAGCATCAGAAACTGGGCACAGAAAAGTGGCTATTACATCTATGAAGACACAGATATAAATGATTTTCCGGAAGGTTATGCAGCTATTGTAGATGAAAGTATGATGGTTGGGAGTGAAAAATTACTGCTCACACTGGGTGTTTCCTCCGTCAAAACGAAGGAGGAAGCGTTGAGCGATGAGGATGTTCGTGTGTTGAATATGCGTGTTCAAACGAGTTGGAACAGCACAGGCATAGGCAGGGTATTTGAGGAGGTCGAGAAAAAAATGACCGGCTCTCCTGCTTATGTTGTCAGCGACAACGCAAGTACGATCAGCAAAGCCGTTCGAGATAAGGGCTATATTCACATACGTGATGTTGGTCACACCTTTGGTCTTTTCATACAGCAGGTTTATGAAAAAGAGGAAGATTTTCGGCAGTTTATGAAAGAAGTCAGCGGGGTAAAATTCAGGGAAGTCATGCGTCCGTCCGCCTACCTGCTTCCACCCAAGCAGCGTACGATTGCCCGGTTCATGAATCTGTCGGGCACGGTAAAGTGGGCAGCAACGATGTTAAAATCATTTAACAGACTGAGTCCGGAGGAGCAGGTGATTTTTAGTTTCATTCCCCAACACCGGCAACTAATATTAGAAATGGAAGAGGTCTTTACCTCAGTCAATTCCCTGCTGCAACGATTGAAAAAAAGCGGTATATCCACCACAACAGCCGAAGAGTGTACGGGAGACATAGAGTTATTACAGGCATCACAGTATCAGCGCGTAGTTACCGTGGGAGGCTTGATAGCCACATACATTCAGAAGGAAAACGGCAAGAAAAGCATTCCGGAAGAGAAATGGCACATTTCATCCGATGTTATCGAATCGCTGTTTGGCAGCTACAAGGCACGTAAATCACCCAATGCGATGAACGGGGTGACAAAACAAATATTCATCCTGCCCCTTCTGACCCGGATAAATGCAAAAAAAGGTCTTACCTCGGGATGGTTTAAGACTTGTCTGGAGTATGTTTTTCTGAAAGATTTAGACGAATGGAAAGATGAGCATCTATCTGAAAATAGAACAGTTAAACGAAGAAAATTATTGTGTACGTAGGGGGTGTTTGGGATGG
>JAIRLS010000245.1 GCA_031259205.1 Bacteroidales bacterium
TTCGTTTTTAAGCAGATTCAAAGCGATACGGTTGAGAATGGAATAATTTTGTGCGGCAAATCCGCTTCTTTTCCGGCTGTTGTCTTCATCAAAGGCCACGTCAAGCACCCAGTGCAGGGGATTTTCTATTGACCAGTGATAACGGATGGCATTATTGAGCAATTTTGCATCCGCTTTAAGAGAGGTAATTGACAGGCGGATGTCTGTTTCTTCCTTGCCGCTGCATTTGAAGTAGCGTGTTGATTCCACTTTTACAAGACATTGCAACCCTTCCCACTCGCCGGCCTGTTCTATCATGGAGAGATCGTTTATGACTAAGCAGCGGCGCCTCTCCACCCGGCCATGGCCTGCATCCGTCTGCTCATCCGACGAAGCATGGTGGAGGAAACGGAAAGAGGCTTCTGCCTGTTCCAACAGACACCCCTGATTCCCTTTCAATGCTAGAATATAATCCGCCTCTTTCCTTATGATTTTTGAGGCAATCTCCTTTTGACAACCCATAGCATCTATGGTAACAGTGCAACCTTTCAGCACTAACACTTCCAACAGGCGAGGAATGGCCGTGATTTCATTGCTCTTCTCTTCCACCTTTACCTGACCAAGGGGCAGGTGATTCTCCTGTGCCCAAGCGCTGACCAAATGCACAATGTTTTTGTTACCCTGATCCCTTGTGCCGCGCATACTCTTGCCCTCTATGGCCACTACTTCTCCTGCCGATAAACTGGCGACAGCCTGTGTCCAATCAACAAATCCCTTCTCCAACTCGCCCGGATCCAGGGCGGAAAATACACGGTTAAAGGTGTCATGAGATGGAATCCCTCCCGGCAGACGCAAAAATGTTTTCAACCATTCTTCTTTCGCCTTACCGAACTCTTCCATATCATACCAACTCTCTGCTCCGCATAGTATCGATGCAATAGCGATAAACATAATGTCTTCCAAATCATGCGCCCGCGTGCGTTCAACACGGGGATCTCTCATATTCGAAAAATAACTCATCTGACTTTTCATATTGCTTTTTGGGGCAGAAAGATAATTCTTTTTTTCCTATTTCCAAATAATTTAGATGC
The DNA here is from genome assembly GCA_031259205.1 of Bacteroidales bacterium. Classification (GTDB taxonomy): domain Bacteria; phylum Bacteroidota; class Bacteroidia; order Bacteroidales; family UBA4181; genus JAIRLS01. The sequence continues at coordinate 1,071 of JAIRLS010000245.1, forward strand.
GTCAGCCCTGAAGAAAACACCCAATTCTTTGGGAAATCCGAAAATTTCATGTATGTTTGTTGTTTTATTCGATTTTTGTGGAACAGGAAAAAACCATCATCATTAAAGGAGCGCGAGCTAACAATCTGAAAAACATTGATCTTGCCATTCCCCGCAATCAGTTGATTGTATTCACAGGACTGAGCGGTTCCGGTAAGTCGTCGCTGGCGTACGACACCATTTACGCCGAGGGACAGCGTCGTTACGTGGAAAGTCTGTCGTCTTACGCACGGCAGTTTCTGGGGCGTATACACAAACCGGAGGTGGATTTCATACGCGGCATACCGCCCGCCATCGCCATCGAACAGAAGGCGAACACCCGCAACCCTCGCTCCACCGTAGGCACGTCCACCGAGATATACGATTATCTGAAATTGCTTTTTGCACGTATCGGCGTTACCCATTCGCCGGTATCGGGCGAGGTGGTGAGGAAGGATTCCGTTAGCGATGTGGTGAATTACTTGCTGTCGTTGCCCGACGAGGCCACCGCCCTGATCATGTACCCGTTCGGCGAGCGCCAAAAATCCGGTTTTGCCGTCTTCCGTGAGATGCTCATCGCTCAGGGAAACAGCAGGATAGAAGTCAACGGCGAGATACGGAAGCTGGAAGAAACACCGTCCACCGTGAAATTCAAGGCGTCGGACGAAGTCTATCTGGTGGTGGACAGGGTACGTATCGCCCGCGATGAGGAATCAACGGCGCGATATGCCGATTCCGTGCAAACGACATTCAATGATAGCGACGGACGTTGCGTTATTCGCGTTCTGTCGCCTTTCCAGACGCTCAAAGCCTTTTCCAGCCGTTTCGAGCGCGACGGTATCTTCTTCGACGAGCCCAACGAACACCTGTTCGGCTTCAACAGCCCCTACGGCGCCTGTCCCAAGTGCGAAGGCTACGGCAAAGTCATCGGTATAGACGAAGATCTGGTAATACCGGACAAAAGCCTGTCCGTTTTTCAGGATGCAGTAGCTTGTTGGCGCGGCGAAAGCATGAGCGTATGGAAGGACAAGCTGATTTACATGGCCGAAAAACTTAATTTCCCGATCCATAAACCATACGCCGAATTGTCGGAAAAACAGCGAAACGTGCTGTGGCACGGGACGCGGGGCTTTAAAGGAATCGACGGCCTGTTCGCCTATCTGGACGAAAACAAATACAAAATACAATGCCGTGTGATGATTGCGCGGTACAGCGGCAAAACGGTTTGTCCCGAATGTGGAGGTGGACGGCTGAGGAAGGAAGCCGGTTACGTGAAAGTAAACGGAAAAACCATCACCGACTTGGTGTTGTTGCCTGTGGACGAGTTGTACCAATGGTTTCTTTCTATCCGGCTAACCGACTATGAACAGAAAGTAGCGCAACGCATCCTCACCGAAATCATTCACCGGCTGGAATACCTGAACAGGGTAGGCTTGAGTTATCTCACGCTAAACCGTTTGTCGTCCAGTCTGTCGGGCGGCGAGGCGCAACGCATCCATCTGGCCACTTCGTTGGGCAGCAGTCTGGTGGGATCGCTCTACATCCTCGACGAACCGAGTATCGGCCTGCATCCGCGCGACACCGCGCAACTCATCGGCGTACTGAAACATTTGCAAACGCTGGGCAACACGGTATTGGTGGTCGAACACGACGAAGAAATGATACGCGCGGCAGACCGCATTGTAGACATCGGACCGCTGGCAGGACGGCTGGGCGGGGAAATCGTCTTTGAAGGCACCCCCCGCGAACTGGAAAAGTCGGACAAAAGCCTGACAGCAGCATACCTGACGGGAACCGAACAGATAGCGCTCCCCGAATACCGCCGTCAGTGGAACAGTTACCTGCAAATAACAGGCGCACGCGCCAATAACCTGAAAAACCTCACGGTGAAGTTCCCGTTGAACGTAATGTGCGCAGTGACGGGAGTCAGCGGATCGGGCAAATCAACGCTGGTGCGCGACGTCCTCTATGCAACTCTCAGTCGCCGGCACAACAGCAACGAAGGCAGAGAACGTGCAGGCGCGTTCAGCCATCTTAACGGCGACCTCAACCGAATCGCCGCCGTTGAGTTTGTCGATCAAAACCCTATCGGAAAGTCGTCGCGCTCCAATCCCGTCACCTACAGCAAGGCATACGACGACATACGCAAACTCTTCGCCGAACAGCCGGCCGCCCGCCAAAACGACCTGAAACCCGCCCATTTCTCATTCAACATTGAGGGCGGACGCTGCGAAACATGTCTGGGCGAAGGCGAAATAACCGTCGAGATGCAGTTCATGGCAGATATCAAACTGGAATGTGAAACCTGCCACGGGAAAAGATTCAAGGACGACGTGCTGGAAGTGACCTGCGAAGGAAAAAACATTTACGACGTGCTGGAACTGACTATCGACGAGGCCATCAACTTTTTCGACAATATCAGGCAAACCGCCGGGAAAAAGATAGCGGAACGCCTGAAACCCCTTGCCGACGTTGGTCTGGGATACGTCAAACTCGGACAGTCGTCCAACACGCTGAGCGGAGGTGAAAGCCAACGCATCAAACTCGCCTCGTTCATTGCGCAGGAAAACAACTGCCACCCCACGCTTTTCATCTTCGACGAACCGACAACAGGCTTGCATTTCCACGACATACGCAAACTGCTGAACACTTTCAACATGCTCATCGAAAACGGACACAGCATACTGGTCATTGAACACAACCTCGAAGTGATCCGCTATGCCGACTGGGTCATCGACCTCGGACCGGACGGCGGAAAAAACGGCGGCAACATCGTATGCGAAGGAACACCCGAAACTATCGCCGCCTGCAAAAAATCCTACACGGGAAAATACTTGAAATCAAAACTAAAAGTGAAAAGAAAGTCACCTTCACAGTAAAAAAGAAACCTCAACGGCCACTTCCTCCCCCCCCATGCATCACGAAGGAACAACGAGGCGGATGGGGGCGCGTATTTTTCACCGGCTTGTTCTCCTGTCGGAATCAGATACGAAGCGGCTTTTAATTCTTATTGAAGTTTCCCGCCTAAACAAATGATCACAGATTTTCATGTATAGAAACCGACCCTAAAAATTAGGAAAAAGCGACAGTGATAAAATTCATTTTTTATTTTTCAAATTGGACGTGAGTTGGGCAGTAACCGAAAGACGGCGGACGTACGCCAAACGGACAGGGAGTAAAAACAAAAGTCCTGCTACCATACAGTTGGCGCTTTTTTAAGCGGAGGAAGGGTTTTATAAAAAAAATAAACGGATAAAAATCAATATGATAAGAAATACAACCGGCAAATTTTCAAGTTTGTCGGTCAGTAGTGAAAAAAAATTATCATGATTGGAAAAAAGCGGGAAACAAAACCACCGATGGAACAGTCCACCACCGATAGCGCCTCAAAAAAAGATGTAGCCGTAATTAGTGGATAAAACGTTTGTTTGGATTTTAATTCTTACATTTGTGCTCAATTATATCAGGATCTTTATTAAAGATGAAATAAGATGAAACGACGTTTTTTTAACACCACAGGCCCCTGTAATCCGGAAAGGCATTACATGTTACCGCCTGAAGACCGTTTGGTTGGATCTCAATTGAACCGTTATATAAAGGATGAATTGTACTGGGTACTTCATGCGCCGCGACAAACGGGAAAGACCACTTTTCTTCAAAGTTGGGCACGCGAAATCAATGCCGGCGAAGAAGCTGTCGCCTGCTATGTGAGCGTAGAAAGATGCGACAGGGTTTCAGAGTGATCATGTATCAGGACGACGACACGGTTAACTATGGATTTCAATCCAATTAGATTATTAATTTGATTAAATAAGATGATACAGCGTTTTTTTAACACCACAGGTCCATGTAATCCGGAAGAACATTACATGTTACCTCCTGAAGACCGTTTAGTTGGAGCGCAGTTAAATCGTTATATAAAAAATAAATTATACTGGGTTCTACATGCGCCGCGACAAACGGGAAAGACTACTTTCCTGCAAAGTTGGGCGCGCGAAATCAATGCAGGCGTAGAAGCCGTCGCCTGTTATGTGAGCGTAGAAGA
>JAIRLS010000269.1 GCA_031259205.1 Bacteroidales bacterium
GTGCCTTGGCAATCGGGACAATGGAGTATGATTGTTATTTTCATTTTGCAAAAATACAACTTTTCTTCCTGATTGCCACTTTTTTATGACAGCATACTTTTTACATCACCACCAAAAAAAGAATTAACCGAGAACAAGGTGTATTGGACTGCGTCGATTTTCAATTCAAATTGTCGCGATGACGGCGTCTGCGCCTGTCGCTGCGAGGCCTTATATTGTTCAAATAAACAGGGATAAATGACGGGAACGTCATTTGGCAGTCTGTTTTTTTTCAGATGACGCCGAAATGTTGCAGGGCGTTGCGGACTCCGTCGTCATCGACCGCAGAGGTAACGTAGTCGGAGGCGGCTTTTACCTCGTCCATGGCGTTTCCCATGGCCACGCCTATGGCCACATGTTTCAACATGGAAATATCATTGCCGCCGTCGCCGAAAGCCATTGTTTCATCCGGATGGAAATGATAATGATCGATGAATTTGTCGATGCCTGTCTGTTTGCTGAATCCTGCGGCGTTGATATCGGCAAAGAGCGGATTCCAACGGCTTGGTTCGCAATGAACGAGGACTTCCCGCATCAACACTTTTTCCTGCTCTTCATTTACGTAAACATTTACCTGAAATACTTCGTTTTCTGCTACCTTCCGCAAGTCCTTCACTTTGGGAAGCGGCACATCCACCATCTTCGACAAGGCTTCTACTTTGGGCGATATGTAATTGATGGCGATTTCATTTTCGGTCATGAAGGAACACGGGAAAAGCATTTTTTCGTCCATATAGCGGAAGAGCGCTTCGATGTCTTCCGGTGGCACGGGGTTTTTCAGGATCACCTCGCCGGTGTCGGTGATGCAGTAGACGCCGTTTTGCGTGATATAACCGTCGAAGTGCAGTCCTTCGAGATGTGGGATTTGAAAAGCCGATCTTCCGGTGGCGATAAAAGTTTTGATTCCTTTTTCCTGTGCCAGACGGATGGCGCCGACAGCCGACGTCGGAACGGTATGGCTTTTAAAACTGACCAGTGTGCCGTCTATGTCAAAAAACAAGGCTTTTATATTCGAGTTCCTATGAAATGTCGCTTTTTTCATGAGCCGCAAAGATAGTGGATATTCTTTACATAACCCAATTTTGGCTGCATCTTTTTTGAGGATACTGTTCACTCTCGAAGGCAGGCGTTCAAAGTAGCAATCTACCGGTATCGGAAGTAGCAATCTACCGATGTCGGAAGTAGCAATCTACCGGTATCGGAAGTCGCAATCTACCGGTATCGGAAGTAGCAATCTACCGGTATCGGAAGTAACCATCGTATTCGCTTCGTTCATCGCGGCTGGCTGGCGTCGTCCACCGATTCCAGTACAGGCATCCGGCGTGTTGAAGCATTTTCGTAAATTATGCCCAAATCCAGCATTTTTTTGCTGATTTTTAATTTCTTGGATTCCATTTGTTTCAGCGACACTTCGTATTGTAACCTGCCTTCTATCTGCATCAGGTTAATATCTGTTCCTTCCGTGATCAATCCTTTTTTTTCGGTGATAATCAGCGTCGATTTACCGTCAAGCAGTTTTCGGGCAGCGCTCAGCAAGTTACTCTGCTGTATGGGTATATACAAGATATTGCATGGTTTTAATCCTGAAATATTGGAGATGCGATTTACTTTTATCGTGCAATTTCCGGCATTTTTTCCTTCGACGTTTTGTTTCAGTTCGTTAAATATGGGGGAGTTTCCTAAAATGGTGATGACAAAATCTCCGGCCGTATATTCGGCCGGCCATTCGATATGTTTGGCGAAATTAAAGACAAAAAGCGCTTTAAATCGTTCGTTTTGAGCGAAAACAGAATTAATTCCGGCGGAAAACAATAACAGACTTAAAATGACTACTTTCATCGGCTTTGCTTATCAAACAAGCCGCAAAGATATTAACAATTAACGGCTACCACCAAATTTTTCAAATAACATAAAATGCGTTTCGTCAATTTTTTTTAAAAAGAAGGAATATTTTATTTCGTCGGTTGAAGTATGGACAGGTATCGTCCTTCTTCGCTGATGACCTTCTTCGCTACCTTTATTTGCGAGTCTTTTTGTATTGAATTGGCGATTTTTCCGGCATTGTAATAATAGCGGGAGACAATTTCCTCGCTCAGCAAATCTTTTACGTCTTTACGATGTATTTCCAGGTCTTTAAACCGGTCGTGGGACAGTTTGGCGTACAGTGCGTCAAATTCGGCCGAAGCGTCTTCAATGTATTTTTCTTTTTCTGCCAGTTGTTTCAGTTTAAGGAAAGTTAATTCCGTTTCGGTCTGATAGTCGAAGAATTTGTCTTGCAAATAAGCGACATAATCATCATATTCCTTATCGGAGAGTTCAAAGTCTTCCGCCTGCCCGATGGAGTCGTGCCGGTGGGCATACAGGGTGGCATAGTTGAAGATCAGGTTGCGAACGTAAAGTGTCACGGCAATGCGGCTCATCGTTTCCGGTAATGCTTCGACGTCGGGAATGACGCCGCCTCCGTCGCGCACGGTGCGTTTCGTTCTTAGGGTTTTATATTCGCGGATGAGCGAATCGGGGATGTATCCTACGCTGCCGTCTGTTTCGCGGTGCGAATAATCAAGCGCTTGGATACAGCGTCCGCTGGGAATGTAGTATTTGGCGGTGGTGATTTTCACCTGCGTGTTGTAACTCAGTGGTCGCGTGGTTTGTACGAGTCCCTTTCCGAATGTTCGCTGTCCGACAATTACGCCTCTGTCCATGTCCTGTATGGCTCCTGCCACGATTTCCGCCGCCGAAGCCGACGAGCGATTGACCATGACCACCAACGCCAGTGTGGTATCCACCGGATCGTGGCGTGTAGTATAGATATTGTCCCACTGCTTGACACGTCCGCGCGTACTTACCACTTCCTGCCCGCGTTTGACGAAAAGACTCACTACTTCAACCGCTTCCACCAGCAGTCCGCCGGGATTATTGCGCAAGTCCAGCACCAGCGCCTCAATTTGGCGATGATTTTTCAGGTCGAGCAAGGCGGCTTTTACTTCCTTGCCGGCTTCCGCCGAGAAGTTGGATAGCCTGATATAACCTGTCTTGTCGTCCAGCATGCCGTAATAAGGCACGTTGGGGATCGGAATCATTTCCCTGACTAATTCTTTGGTTATTTCGTTTTTCGTCGACGCCTGCATGTAGGCGATTTTCACCTTGGTGTGGGGTACTCCTTTTAACATGTCAAACACTTCGTTGTCGGTTTTGCCGGTTATCCACTGGTCGTCCACCCGCATCAGCATGTCTCCCGCTTTCATACCGGACTTGTCGGCAGGCGAATGGCGGGCAATATCCAACACCGTCATTACATCATCCATATTGCGGAGGGTAATGCCCACGCCTCCATACTGTCCGCTGGTGACTGCCTTGTAATCTTCCATGTTTTCCTCCGAAATAAAGGAGGTGTACGGGTCAAGCGTTTCCAACATGCCCTCAATGCCTTTTTTAATCAGGTTGTCGGGATTGGGATCATCCACGTAGAACATATTGATTTCGCGGAACAGGCTGTAAAAAATATCCATATTTTTTATTACCTGAAAATCACGGTCGGATAGGTGAACAAACGACAATAATACGGCAACAACACCTGCGGCTATTGCCATTCCTGCAACTTTTCTTTTTTTTAAACTTTTCATACGAGTCGGAATATTGGCCTGAAAAATGATTTTCAGAAAGTACAAAATTATAATAAAGTTGAATATCCGATATCTTTTTTCAGGATTTAATTTTGGAGGCAGTCATTCTTAGTTTCAGTCCGGCAAAGACGGTATCCGGTTTCAGGCGCATTACGCTGTTCATTTCTCCTGCCATGCAGAATCCGCAACGGTCGCAAAGTCCGAGCGCTGTTCCGCCGCAGTCCGGCAACCGTTTTCCGTCTGCTGTGATAAAATTGGATACCCAGCAATATTTTTTGAACTTGTTGTGTTTCATCAGTTGCAGGCCGGATATGGAGTTCATGATGGGATAGCCTTTTTTTTTGAGAAGAATGACTTTCTCCAGTGTTTCCGTGCGTTGGTCTTCATCCAACAACAGGTTTTCCGTACCCGGATAGGGCGTATGCAGGTTGATGGAGATAGATTTGATGTTGGGGTGGTTCTTTGCAAATTCAATGGTTTCCTCCACTGAGGGATAGTTCAGCGCATTGACCGTCATGTTTATGTTTAGCGCCGGATGTCCGCAGGATTCGATATTTTTTACCAGACGGTCAAACATGCCTTCACCGCGGATCTTGTCGTGGTATTTGCCCAGCCCGTCGAGGCTTACCCAAATGGAATCGGCTTCGCTGCCGGCAAAGGGCATGACGGCGTTGGTGGTAATGGTGACGGAGAAAAAGCCGTTTTTTTTTGCCAGACGAATCAGACTGTTCAGGTCGTGTTCGCCGTCGCGCCAAAGCGTCGGCTCTCCTCCTTCAAAATCGACAAACCGCGATCCCATTCTGTAACAATATTCCAGCTCTTCCCTGATTTGTCCGTAGTTTTTTTTCGTTGCCCCGTCCCGCGCATACACGCAACAATGCCGGCATTTCAGATTGCACAAGTCGGAAATGAACACCACTGATTGCAACGGTCTTTTTTCCCCCAGCAACCGCGTTCTGAAAAACCACCAGGGGAGATACAACGCAGCTTTCATGACGTTACACGGTAAAGTTCAATACGATAACTATCAGGCAAAAGGCCGACAACAGATTTCGCGCCAGCAGCCATCGAATCATGAACCAGTCGATGCCGGCGTTCCGTATCCGTTTCCAGTTGTTCATCGGCCCCATCCACCATTTGGGCGTAAATTGCCGCTGGGGACGCCTGACATACTCCACCATCATGTAAAACAGCGAAACAGCCATCGGCAGGGTAAGAAACAGGAGGCCATAATACGGAGAAAGGTTTCCGCTAAGGATGCCGTACGTCAGGATGGCATACGGCGAGAAAAGAATCAGGAACAGCGCTGCCAGCATAGCGACGGTACGGTTCAGCAGGACAGCGAACGTCCGTTTACCGATTTTTTTGTCGGGAATGAAATCAAGGATGGAATGGACATACACAATGTTCATCACCCACAATCCCACCGGCACGGACAACAGAATAATGTTGCCCTTAATTTCCCCGCAAGCGGCGTAATACGTCCCCAGCATGTTCATCGGGCCAAAAATAAACCCGATCACCAATTCGCCCAGCCCGTGATAACTCAGGCGCAACGGCGGGGCGGAATAGGAAATCCCCAGCACGGCAACGGTAACGGCGATATACAGGATCACCATCCCCCTGAAATAAAAGATGACTGCGCCCAAAGCAAGCGCCGTCAGCAGAAAACAGATGCTCGCCGTGCGTAATTGACGGAGGGTAGCCTTTCCCGACGTAAGGTAGGTACATTTGCCGATCCTCGCGCGGATTCCTTCGTGTGCCATGTGATCGCGGTAATCCGTCCTGTTTTTCCGATAGTCGAAATAATCGTCAAAAAGGTTCAGGGACAAGTGAGCCGCTACTACTCCCGCCACTGCCGCTACTGCCAGCCACCACGAAAAAGCGGGAGAGGCAACAGACAAACAAACCGCCAGCACGGAGGGCAGCAAACTCTGCGGAAGCGACGTAGGACGGGCGTTGGTATACCAAAAACGAATGATGTTCATGAGAAATTTGATTTTTTTCCGAAGGCAAAATTAGATGAATATCCTAATATTTCCAAACGTATTGAATGGAATGGGTGTATTTCAAATTGTCGCATTTTGGCATGTCTGTCATTATAAATCCACGTTTCGTACCGAAACCAAAAGCGTCATTGTAATTTGCTTCGACTTCGATGTAATTTGCCTCAACTTCG
>JAIRLS010000176.1 GCA_031259205.1 Bacteroidales bacterium
AAAAAAATAAGACCCCGATCAAAGAACTCCTCATTACCGTCTCAACGATTTTGAGGGCGCAAAGATACTGCTTTTTTTTATCATCCAAACTTTTTTTGAAAAAAAATATGAGAAAAAATTCAAAACGCCGTATTATCAGGTTATTCGCCCATAAAAAAAAATCGCCGGTTAAGGAGTGGTATGGCGATTTTCCCGTACGATGCGGAGGCGGTTCTTCGTTTATTCCGTTTTTTCGGAAATGTTATTTCGCATCTTTTGCAAAATAACGTATCTTTGCAGCACGGTAATTCGACAATTATGATGAATGATATATCTTTGAATGAACTGAATGCGAGGATGGACGATACTTTGGCAAGTCACCTCAACATTCGATGCACTCATGTTTCCGAGGGACGGGTAGAGGCAACCATGCCTGTGGACAAGCGTACCCGTCAGCCTTTTGGCCTGTTGCATGGCGGCGCGACATTGGCGCTGGCGGAAACGGCGGCGGGAATCGGTTCGTTGGCGTTGTGCGACGAGGGAGAAACCTGCGTGGGGATGCAGGTAAGCGGTAATCACGTGTCGTCCGCCGTTGAAGGGGATACCGTATATGCGGTAGCCACTGTCATCCATAAGGGACGCACTACGCACGTATGGAATGTAGATGTGTTCACTTCGGCAGGAAAACTCGTTTCCTCAGTGCGTGTCGTCAACAGCATGTTGCAGACCGGATAATCCGAATATCCCCGTACGCTTGCAATAATAAAGAATTAGTGAGAAGAACGGAAAAACTTTTTCTTTTTATTGTTTTTTGCGTTAATTTTGCGATTTCAAATAACAAAAAATAGAAATGAGTTTATTAGGTTTAAAAGTTATCTTGGGAATTTTTCCCGGCACAACCAAAGTAGAAAGACAAAGAGAACGGCTTATTTCCGATTATCAGCAATATAAAGAATATTCCCAATCGGAAGAATTAAGACGGTATGAATATTTGCGCAAATACTTAAATTCGAAAGAATTTAAAAAAAATCATTCCTTAAAGCAAGAATATGACGAGCTTCGGAAATCAAAAGCGTTAAAACGTTATTTCAAGAAAAAAGCCGATGAAAACGAATCGGCTTATCAGCAATACATGGATGAGTTCCCGTCGGAAGAGCTAAGACGATACGAATATCTGCGCCGATACTTGGATTCGGAGGAATTTAAAAAAAATAATTTATTAAAACAGGAATATGACGAGCTTCGAAAATCAAAAGCGTTAAAACATTATTTCAAGGAAAAGGCCAACGAAAGCAGGTTTATTCCCGCCACGATATGGAAAATGAAATTTGAAGACGATTTCACAGACGAGCGGCTCAACAGCGATATATGGATTACCCGTTATTACAGAGGAGAAAAGGCGCTGAATGAGAACTATACGTTATGGGGCGACTTGCAGTGCAACACGGACGGCGATAATCTGTCGATTGCGAACTCAATCCTTTCCATCGAAACACGGCAGGAAAAGAAGAAGGGCATTTCATGGAATCCTCTGGCCGGTTTTATACCCTGTGAATTTCCCTACACCTCTGGAATTGTCAGTACGGCAAAATCATTCCGGCTACGGTACGGGAAAGTAGAGGCAAAAATGAAAGTACCCGGAAACAAAGCCGCCTATCATGCTTTTTGGCTGGCAAGCGAAAAGGCTTTGCCGCAAATCAATATCTTTACTTACGAGCAAGGCAGGTTTTATCTGGGAAATTTTTGGGGAAGGCTGAATGAAGCAGGCGGCGCCAACAGAGATGTTACAGCTATCACAGGCGCATTTGCAGGGAAAAGTTTTATTTTCTCGCTGGAATGGACTAAAGACAGTTTGATTTGGGCGATTAACGGCGTAACCATAAAAACGATGTTGTTCGGGATACCTGCCGAACCTTTGTATATTGCAATGGCGTCGGGCGTAAGGGGCAAGCGCCCCCTGACAACCCCCGTCAGGTTTGAGATTGACTGGATTCGTTATTACCAGTCAAACGATTAAAATCTTTTTTAATGAGCAGTTTATCCAATGAAACGATTTTATTGCTGTCGGCAGTAGTTTCCTTTTTGGCAACTTTCTATTCCATACCTGCTATCGTACGAATTTCAAAAAAGAAACGAATATTCGACGAGCCGAGCCAAAGAAAAAGCCATACACAGAAAATTCCTACGGTGGGAGGAATAGCGATCTTTCTCGGATTTGCCCTGTCTGCCGGTTCGTTCATCAGCTACGATCATGTTCCGTCATTGCAATATATATTGGTATCCTGCATCATCATCTTCTTTCTTGGCCTGTACGACGACATGGTGTCGATTGCACCCGTGAAAAAACTGCTGGGACAGATTGTCGCCGCGCTGGTGGTCGCCATTCCGGGAAACATGCGATTGACCAGCCTGCACGGATTTATGGGAATCGGCAACATTTCGACGACAACCAGTGTCCTGCTGACCGTTTTTGTGATTATCGTCATTATCAACAGTCTGAATCTGATTGATGGCGTGGACGGGCTGGCCGCTTCCATAGGAATATTGGCCACTTCATTTTTCGGAACATGGTTTTTCCTTTCGGGAAATCCGCAATATAGCCTGCTTTCGTCTGCCATCATCGGCACGTTATTCGCTTTTTTCGGATATAATGTTTTCGGCGTTAAAAACAAGATTTTCATGGGCGACACAGGTTCCCTGCTGGTAGGCTTCCTGATCAGCATGCAGGTCATTTTCTTTAATGAAAAAAATATCGGACTGACTTCCGCCTTTCCCATCAAATCGGCGCCGGCGGTTTCTTTCGTTGTCCTGATCATCCCACTGTATGACACTATTCGGGTGTTTATCATCAGAATCTTGCGGGGACGATCGCCTTTTCACGCCGATAAAAACCACATCCATCATCTTTTGCTAAGACTGGGATATACCCATCTCCAGACTACTTTGCTGATTCTGCTGGCCAATATCTGTTTCATTATTTTGGCGCTGTTTCTGCAAAACATAGGACTTGTACGGATAATGCTGATTGTGTTGTCGGTGGCTACCGTCATCTCTTTCATTATGGAAAACCGTGTACGAAAACACAATCACCCGGTCAATGATCACAGAAAATAATTAAATGGACAGTTCATTTTTCAGGGAGGCAAAACGTGTTTTCGGGTCATGGGACGTATTGATGCAGATCATAGCGGTAAATGTGGCTGTGTTTGTATTCTACCATGTGATTCATCTCTTTTTTATCCTTTTTTCGATAGAGGATCAGTTTGCAGTCGATGCGTGGCTGGCTGCTCCTGCAGACCTTTCCGTGCTTGTGCGCCGTCCGTGGACGGTCGTGTCCAGCATGTTCTTCCACACCGAATGGCTGCACATCCTCTTCAACATGTTGTGGCTGTTTTGGTTCGGACATATTTTCCGGCGCTATTTCGACAAAAATCTCCTGCTCAACGTATATTTACTGGGCGGTTTGGCAGGCGTATTTCTGTTTGTCTTTTCCTACAACGTGTTTCCGGTTTTTTCGCTGGAGCGTCACCTGTCCATTCTCTTGGGAGCATCGGCGGGAGTACTTGCCGTAGTAACCGGAATCGCCTGCTATGTGCCTAATTACAGAATCAACCTGCTCTTTTTCGGTCAAGTACGACTGATCTACGTAGCAGCAGCCTCAATTGTGCTTGACCTTGTATCCATTTCCATGAACGAGAACGCGGGCGGACACATCGCCCACCTGGGAGGCGCGTTTTTCGGGTGGATTTTTGCCGTCAATATCCGGCAACGACGGGACATCACCTCCTGGCTAACAAGACTTCAGACTTGCATCCGATCGTTGTTCCGGAAAAAAACCAGACTGAAAGTCAATTACCGGCGACCTCCCGCCAACGACTGGGATTACAACAAACAAAAGAAAGAACATCAGGAAGAAATAGACTATATTCTGGACAAAATATCCAAAGGCGGCTACGACTGCCTGACCCGTCAGGAGAAAGAAACGTTGTTCCGTCAAAAAAAGTGACGCCATGAAAAAGTTTTTCCGCCTCGTTTTCCTTATCCTCAATATAATGGCAGCGACAGGGCTGTTGCTTTCCTATCTCTCTTGCCGGATAAGTCCGGAAAAAATCTGGTGGCTCGGTTTTTTCGGGTTGGCGTATCTTTATCTTTTTATTTTCAATCTCATTTTCATCGTGATTTGGGCTTTCAGCAAAAAGAAAAAATACCTGCTGATTTCCCTGCTGGTCATACTGCCGGGATGGGGCGTCACCGGACGGAACATACAACTGTGGGGGAAAAAACTGCCGGAAACACTGCACGACAATAAAATCATCAACGTATTGTCGTGCAATGTGCACATGTTCCTGCAGAAAAACGGGAAACAGGAAAACGGAAAGCCGCTGCACATCATTGACTTTTTCGTTGAATCGCAGCCGGACATCCTCTGTATGCAAGAATTTACGACGGATCTGCAAAAAGAAATCAGCCGGCGGACAGATATGCCTTATCTACACGTCGAACTGTCGAACAGGACGGGTATTGCCACCTATAGCCGGTTTCCGATTGTGGAAAGGAAACGGATTTACTCCGACCGGTCTATCAACGTGTGCATGTACACCGATGTGGCTGTCGGGGACGATACCCTTCGAGTGTTCAACATCCATCTGAAATCCATCGGATTCAACATAAAACAGTGGGATTTGCTCGAAAACGCTATCCGCAAAGACTACGACACTACTATCATGACAACCGTTCGGGATATTGTGAAACGAATGGCGACTACCGCAATCAGCCGTTCCGCACAGGCAGGAATCATCAGGCAACACATCGACCGGTCGCCTTACGCGGTGATTATATGCGGCGATTTCAATGATCCTCCGGTTTCCTACTCCTACCGGAAAGTACGCGGCAACTGCAAGGACGCCTTCGTCGAAGCCGGACGCGGAATCAGCGCCACTTACAATATCGGCCAAATCTCAAGGCAACGCATCGACTATATCCTCCATTCGCCCGTTTTCGACGCCTACGACTACAAATGCCCACGTGTAAGCATTTCCGACCACTATCCGGTGATGTGCAAACTGAAAATTAATCCAACCCAGCCAAAATCACCACAAAAATAAGGGGAAACAAGGTAATCAAACCAATAACGATATTGATAATATGTTATTGTCAATCACTACTGTCCGGTAAAAAAAGAGAGCGGTCAACGCATATTTAACCGCTCAATGATTATCTTTGCACTCAAAATAATGTATAAAATGGACAAAGGGGAAATCATCATTTATCAGGCATCCGACGGCACTACCAATCTGGAAGTACGTTTGGAAGAAGAAACGGTATGGCTGACACAACAGCAAATAGCAGATTTGTTTAA
>JAIRLS010000285.1 GCA_031259205.1 Bacteroidales bacterium
GAAGGCGCGAAGGCGCGAAGGCGCGAAGGCGCGAAGGCGCGAAGGCGCGAAGGCGCGAAGGCGCGAAGGCGCGAAGGCGCGAAGGCGCGAAGGCGCGAAGGCGCGAAGGCGCGAAGGCACGAAGGCGCGAAGGCACGAAGGCACGAAGGCACGAAAGCCTTTCGCCTCTACATTCGCGCTATAGTGGAGGTCAGAAGAATTAAGTTATTTTTCATAGCGCCTCAAAAAAATTAACCGTGATTTCAGGCTTTTTGGCACACCCACCTTAATTTTTGTTTGACAGCCTAAAGACAGGTGAAATTTTTGAACCCGCAAAGCGCCCGTTAATCTATTTATCGACAACGTTTTACGATGCAAGCAATGGAAAATATGTGCGGAGTTAAGGGAAAAACAAAAAAAAACGGGAAAAACCGCAACTTTTTTTCATCTCCAACGTTATAAGTAATAGATAAATTATTTATTTTTGGCGTTGTTTAAAAATTTAAAATCTTACGATATGTCACATCAACTCTCATCTTCGGAAATAATAGCAAGAATAGAGAAAAAGAAAAAACAGCGAAAATACCACCTTCCGGTAATCGGTTATTTCGCCGAACGCACCGTGCTATTCGAGTCGATACTGCAAGCATCGGAAGCGACAGGTATCCACTATTCCCTGATTTTTGAAGCCTGTATCGGAAAAATATACAAAGCCGGTAACGTTGTGTGGGAATACCAAAAAGGCAACCACTACATCAAATACAAAGCCTATTATATCAACGTACAGGACAAATATACCCGTTATTCCACCTTTAACGGATAAGCGTTTACGGTCTGCCTTGAAAATACGGGGATAAGGATTAAGCCCGTGAAACTCGTGAAGTTCATGAAATGTGCTTTACCGTTAAGTGGTTGGTTTTGTACACTGTTGCTCAACAGGCGTAACGAAACGGTTCAATGGACTTATATCCCGAAGAGGGATGCAGGGCTAATGTTCTTTTGAGCCTCTGTGAAACACCCAATAGAACGGAAATAGCGAAGTATGCCCCTCTTAGAGATTTTACCTCCGGCTAACAGCAGTTATCTGTCCCTCTGTGAGGAAGGAAATAATCCTTGCCTTCGGGACTATCGCTTTTACAGAGGGATTATCGCCTGACATAACTTTTTTCCGGCGAAGATATTAACTTTTTTCCGGCGCCTCAAAAAAGATTTAGCCGGTTCTTTGCAAGTACAAAAAAATGTACTATCTTTGCCGCCTCAAAAATATTTTATTTATTAAATTTATTTATTTTAATTTTTTGTATGTTAAAACATTACGAGACCGTTTTCATCGCAACTCCCGTTTTGTCTGACGCTCAGATGAAGGAAACGGCTCAAAAATTCAAAAGCCTTATTGAGAGCGAAGGAGGTGATATTGTGAGCGAAGAGGATTGGGGTCTGCGCAAGTTAGCTTATCCCATTCAGAAGAAAAGTACCGGTTTTTATTATTTGATTGAGTTTAAAGCCGGATGCGAATTTGTGAAAAAACTGGAAACAGAGTATCGTCGTGACGAACGTATCATCCGGTTTTTAACTTTCGCTATGGACAAAAATGCTGTGGAATATAGCGAAAAAAGACGTAAAAAGAAACAAGAACCCGTTGTAAAAAAGGAGGAATAGATCATGGAACGAAATTCATCTGCCATCAGATACCTGACGCCGGTAACAGTGGATGTGCAAAGAAAAAAGTATTGCCGCTTTAAAAAATTAGGAATTAAATATATTGATTACAAGGATCCTGAATTTTTAAAACGGTTTTTAAACGAACAAGGCAAGATTTTACCGCGCAGAATCACGGGAACATCTTTGAAATACCAGCGAAAAGTCGCCACTGCCATTAAACGGGCAAGGCATCTGGCTTTATTGCCGTATGTTACCGATTTGATGAAATAAAAAAGGAGGAATCACAATGGAAATCATATTAAAGCAAGACATCCAAAATTTGGGGTCGAAAGACGATGTGGTAGTGGTGAAAAACGGATATGCACGTAATTATCTCATACCGAAAGGGTGGGCTGTTATTGCATCGCCTGCCGCCAAAAAAGTATTGTCGGAAAATATAAAGCAGAGAGCGCATAAAGAAGCTAAAATCAAAGCGGAAGCAGAAAAAATAGCCCAAAATCTCAATGGTTTGAGATTTACCATTGGGGCGAAAACCAGTTCGACCGGCAAAATTTTCGGTTCGGTGAATACCATTCAGATTGCCGAAGCCCTGCAAGCCAAAGGTTATGACGTCGACCGCAAAAGCATTTCTATCAAGGAAGACCAGATCAAGGAAATAGGAACATACAAGGCCAAAGTAAAATTACATAAAGAAATCTTTGCCGAAATAGAATTCGATGTTGTTTCCGAATAAGTAAAGCAGTCATGCAGCGCCGGAACGGCGATAATATTTAAACAGGGTCTGTCCGAAAACGGTTGTATCAACTGAAAAGTATTGAAACCTGACCGGTTTTAAAACCGGTCAAGAATTCCTTACTTTGTGTTCCTTCGGCGACTTCGCGCTTTCGTGCTTTCAGACGAAAAACTTTCGTCTCTGTATCCCTTTGTGCCATCGAATTTTTTAAACCGCAAAGTTTCACGAAGTCTTTTATTTCTTTAAATCCTCTGTTTTGAGGCATTTCCAGAAAATCCGACAAGTCGTTTAGTTTTTTTTTTATTTTTTTTGAAAAAAAATTTGGATTTTGGAAAATCATGTTTTATATTTGCCCCGTTTTAAAATAAAAAATCCAATCAAAAAAATGTCGATTTTTCTTACATATAATTCTCTTGAAAGCCCAATAATGGCGGGCTTTGGCACGATATTTGCAGAGAGAGAGAGAGAGAGAGACTTACAGCCGATTATACCTTAAAAATATACGCGCGCACGCGCGAGATAAGAAAAATTTTCCGAAACTCATCTATCACCGCAGTATTATCTTTGATAATATGCGGTTTTTTTATTCCCGAAACCGGTCTTGCTGCCGCTTCCCGCCCTTCTGCCGCTTCATCCGTAACTTCCATATTTTTCTCTGCGTATCTCCATAAAACTGTTATTGGCATGAAAAAATACGAAGATTTTACAGAGAAGGCTAAGGGAACGCTTTTAAGACAGTTTCATGCCCATGCGTCCGGAGTTTCCGGAAAAGAAATCATTACAAAGCAGAAAATTGAATAAACCGATAAAACAAATCATCATATTATGAGTCCATAAAAAACGCCATGCCGGCTACGCGCCGGAGGGATGATGAAATGATATACTCATCCGAAATACTTTTAAATTAAATAATTAAATATAAATTAAATCATAAATATATGTATAAACAAGTTTTTAATCGAACCGCATGGCGGAAAATATGCTTGTCCGTATGCGTATGCGCTCTATGTGCGTTTTCGCTGTTTGCACAGCAGCCCCTGTCTGTCTCCGGCCGTGTGAACGACGCTACCGGCGAACCGCTACCGGGAGTGAATATTACCGTAAAAGGCACCACCATTGGCGTTATCAGCAACGATAAGGGGGAATATGCCATTACTGTTCCCAATCGTGACGCCGTATTGACGTTTTCCTTTGTAGGGTATACCACTCAGGAGATAATCGTTGGCGATCAGAGAAACATTGCGGTAACGCTGGCCGAAAGTTCTCAGGAAATGGAGGAAGTCGTGGTAGTGGGTTATGGCGTGCAGAAGAAGGAAAGCGTAGTAGCTGCGCTCTCCAGTATATCCGCTGTCGGGTTGAAGCAGACGCCGGCCTCGAACCTCGGTATTGCGCTGGCGGGACGTTTGCCCGGACTGACCGTCTTGCAGCGTTCGGGCGTTCCGGGCGGCGAAGCGATGGAATTTTATATCCGCGGACGCAGCACAGTCAACGGCAGCAATCCATTGACGCTGGTAGACGGCGTGGAGCGGGATTTTAACGCGCTTGACCCGCGGGAAGTCGAAACCATTACCATTCTGAAAGATGCTTCGGCCACTGCCGTTTATGGCGTGCGCGGCGCCAACGGCGTGATCATGGTCACCACTCGCCGCGGGCAGGCAGGGAAACCGGTGATCGACCTCACGGTAGAACAGTCGTGGCAATCTCCTACCCGTCTCCCCGAAATGACCTCGGCCTATGATTACGCTCTGTTGCGAAATCAAGTGGAGATTCAAAACGGACGCCCGCCCATCTACAACGACTATTCGTTGGAACGTTACCGGCTGGGCGACCGTACCGACCTGTATCCGGTGCGGGATTTTGTCCATGAATTTATGAAAACCGCTTCCCCCATGCAGAGGGTCAATGTGAACGTAAGCGGCGGATCCGAAAAAATGCGCTATTTCACTACCGTGGGTTATCTCTATCAGGAAGGAATTTTTAAGACGGAAAAATTTCCGGAATATGATTATGATCCGACCTCGAAAGCCCATCGCGTAAATTTCCGGTCGAATTTCGATATTGACCTGACCTCTCAACTGAAAATGTTTCTCAATGTGAGCGGATACATGCAGAAAAAGAACGATCCGGTAGTCGTACCCAACATGACAGAGTATCTGTATGATGCGTCCGGTTATTCCATTGTCATGGGGCGGCTGGTTTCCACTCCCAGCAATTACCACAACGACGTAACTCCCGACGGCGAAGTATTGACTACCTCTCTGAACGGTGGAAACATCGCCAATGTGCCTTACGGGATCTTGAACCGTACAGGATTCCGCAACACACAAACCAATCAGGTGACGGCTACACTGGGCGCCGAACAGAAATTAGACTTCATCACGGAGGGACTGTCGGTAAAAGCAGTGGCTTCTTACGACGCCTTTTCCAGCAACATGCAGGTGCGGCAGCGTACATTTCAAGCATACGAAGTGGTAAAAGACGCTACCGCGCCCGATTCCGTCAGTTATCGGCCGGCCGGAACGATGGTCAACAGCACATTATGGGATTCGCAATATCAGAGTTTTAATAATTTGTTCAATCTGGACGTGGCCATCAATTATGCGCGTTCGTTTGATTTGCATGATGTGACGGCAATGCTGCTGTACAATCGTTATCAGCGGGTGGTAAATATCGAACTCCCCTACAATTACATAGGTACGGTAGGGCGCGTCACCTACGCTTATGCCCGCCGTTATCTCGCCGAGATTAACTTCGGATACAACGGTTCGGAGCAGTTTGCGCCGGGGCATAAAATGGGTTTCTTCCCTTCGTTTTCGGCAGGTTGGACGTTTTCCGAAGAAGATTTTGTCCGGGATGCGTTGCCGTGGCTTACTTTTGCCAAACTTCGCGCTTCCTTCGGGCAGGTCGGCAACGATAACATGGGCGGACGCCGATGGGCTTTCCTTACCCTGTGGGACGGCAGTTATGAATCGCAAATCGGAAATACCCAACTGGAATGGGAAAAAGCTTCCAAATACAATGTCGGACTGGAAACCCGTCTTTTCCACGACGTCAGTTTTGAAGCAGACGTCTTCTACGAAAAGCGCAATAATATCCTCATTCCGGCTACCGGACTGGTGCCCACGGGAGTATTCGGCACCGGCGGCGTTTACGCTTCGGGCATATTGCCGAACATTAACGCCGGAGAGGTCGAAAACAAAGGATTCGAACTGACGGCAGGATACCAGAAATCCTTCAGGCAGGATGTACGGCTCAACATCCGGCTCAACGGAGCGTTCAATAGAAACAGTGTCCTTTATCTGAGCGAGGTGCTGCTTCCGGAGGATTATGCCTGTCGCCTGCGCAGCACCGGCTTCCGGCTGGGACAGCCTTTCGGCTATGAAACGGCGGGATTCTTCAATACGGAGCAGGAGTTGCTGGACTGGTACGACCAGACAGGCATCGGTAGCGCTCCCAAATTAGGCGATCTGAAATACAAGGATAAAAACGGCGACGGCGTGATCACCGAACAGGATCAGGTACCCATAGGCGACCCCGAAGTGCCGGAATGGACCTTCGGAGGAGCGCTCAGCTTCGAATACAAAGGATTCGATTTCAGTATGATGTGGCAAGGCGTAGCAAATAGAAGCTTTATGATGAGCGGACAAAAAATATGGGAAACCTACAATTTCAACGTATGGCACAAGGAAGCATGGAGTCGGGAACGCTATGAAAGCGGACAAAGAATTACCTATCCGCGACTGGAACCGGGGAGCGACGCCAACAAAAAGTCATCCGATTTCTGGTATGGGGACGGAAGTTATATCCGTTTGAAAAACATTGAAGTAGGATATACTTTGCCAAAAAAAATATCTGCTATCATCGGCGCTTCTTCCGTAAGGCTGTATGTCAACGGATTGAATTTGCTGACCTTTGACAGGTATCCGGTTAAATATCAGGATCCGGAACAAAACAACGAATTGATGTATCCGGTCTTCAAAGCCTATAATGCAGGACTTAATGTTTCCTTCTAAAAAGTTTCACCTTTGTTATAAAAATAAATATGAATATCATGAAAAAAATATTTTCAATTTTGATCGCAGTATCAGCGTCTGTTTTGCAGTACGGTTGTCAGGATGTGCTGGAAAAAATCCCCGATGGTCAGGTTACGCTGGACAAGGTACTGACCAACTACAATCGCAGCAGGGGACTCATTGATGCGGCTTACGGCGAAATTTATCTACTCAGGGATCAGATCTCTTTTGTGATGAATCCCATTGAAAGTCTTACGGACAATGCCTTTTGGGCGGCTACCTACGACGCTTACGAATGGCACAACGGCGCTTTGTCCCTCTCCAATCCGGTCATCAAATGGAGTTGGGCATCACCGAGCGAACAGTTGTGGCCTGATTTCTGGCGGGGCATCCGCTTAGCCAACAATGCCATCCGATACTTGCCGGAATCGACGGTGATCACTAAGCAGGAATGTGACACGTGGATAGCGGAAGCGCGCGTGCTTCGCTGCTGGTACTACATGAACCTGCTGGAATTTTACGGGCCTGTGCCCTGGATCGACACGCCGTTCGATGTGACTTACAGCGGCTGGAACAGCCTGAAGCGGCCTTCCTACGACGAAATCGCTACCCAAATCGAAGAGGAATTGCTGGACGTCATCCGGTCGGGAATCCTGCCGGTAAGACAACCCGTGCAGGAGGCCCGACATGTGGACAACGGCGTGGCGTATGCCATTCGCGCCCGCGTGCTGCTCAACAATGCCAGCCCGTTGAATAATCCCGGCAACGACCGCGCCAAATGGCAACGCGCCGCTAACGCCGCACAGGACCTGCTCAATCTCTCCCAATACAGCCTTGTGCCGATGTCCGAATACAAACGGCTGTTCATCGGGGCATTTTCAACGCCGGTTTCGGAAATCATCTGGAGGTCATGGAGCGACAACAGCGCCATCAACAACACCAACGGAGTGAACGTGGGAACTTACCCCTACGCCAGTATCAGCAGTTTGTGGAACTGCGGCGAGTCGCCCACGCAGGAACTGGTGGACTGTTTCGAAATGACCAATGGAGCGCTTCCGGTTACCTACAATGACGGAACACGCACCGGCGTCACGGTAAATCCCGCCGCCGCCGCGCTGGGCTACGGGGAAAACACGGGCGACAACCCCTATGCCAACCGCGACGCCCGTTTTTACGTGGACATCCTCTACAACATGGCCGATTACGGCGTGCCTTACAACTGCACGCAACCTTTTATAGTGGAAACTTTTGTCGGAGGACTAAACGGATTCGACGACATCATTTCTCAGGAAACCAAGTTTTCCTGTACCGGCTATTACAGCCGCAAGGACAAACAAATCACCTTCTGGGGACCCGGCGGAAGCCAGGGGCATGAACCCACTCACTGGGTGTTCTTCCGGCTGGCGGAGTTTTACCTCAACTATGCGGAATCCCTGTGCGAACTCGGCGAGTTAGACAACGCTATGGCGTCATTGAACGTGGTGAGGGAACGTGCGTTGCAACCGAAAATTCAGGATGTGCCGGGATTTGAGAGAACGCAGGAATTCCTGCGCCAGCGTATCCGCAACGAACGTCGCGTGGAACTTTGCCTCGAAGGATGGCGTTTCCACGACCAGCGTCGATGGAAAATACTCAACGAGACCAACCGTTTTGTCACCGGCATGAGAATCACCAAAGGCGGCGACGGCAGGTTCAGTTATGAACGGAAAAAGATCCGCGACTACCAGTCTTACACCGACAAATATTTAGTGATGCCGATTCCGCTGGAAGACGCTAAAAAAATGACGGGAATGACCCAGCCGGAAGCATGGAGATAAAAATGAAAACAAAAATCAATCATTAAAAAAAAATAGTATGAAAAAAATAGCGTATTTATTTTGTTTAAGCCTGTTTTCCGCCATCCTGTGGACGGGATGCAAGGAAAAAGAAGAAGCAGTGACGCCGCCTGCAGCGGACTTGAAAGCGTATGCAGGCAAATATCGCGCAAAACTGGAATTTACGGCGCCGGCGAAAGCCAAATCGTTTAAGGTATTTTACGGTGTGGGGAAATTTCAGGAACAGTCCGTTGCCGGCGATGGCGTGCAGAACGTTATCGTGGAAGAACTGCCGGAAGGCGAACAAACGCTTCGCGTGGCGGTATTCGATGACGCCGGCGTAATTTCCGATCCTAAGGGCGTCAAGGTGAAGGTGTATGGCGAAACCTATCAAAATTCACTGAGAGCAAGAAGTTTAACAGAACAGGACATTCTCTCTGCGAGCTCGATGGCATTTTCTTTCGGAGAAGCCGCCGATGACGAAACAGGGGTGTGGATCGTGTTTGTCAATACTTCCGGAGCCGCCGACAGCGTGAAGATCAGCAACAGTCAAAC
Organism: Bacteroidales bacterium; assembly: GCA_031259205.1. Taxonomy (GTDB): domain Bacteria; phylum Bacteroidota; class Bacteroidia; order Bacteroidales; family UBA4181; genus JAIRLS01. The sequence goes on from JAIRLS010000285.1 coordinate 8,757, forward strand.
CTCCATAACGGTGAACAATATCAATCCGGACGGGGCCTGTTATTATTACTCCGTTTACAGTCCGGAAGCGGAAGCAATAGATGAGTTCAGAAGCAAACCGATAGACGTCAGAGAGGCAGCCATGTTCGAATTCAAAAAGGAAGAATGGACGATCGCCGATTTTTCCGACCATGAACCGGGAAGTGGCGAAAGTTGGGGCTTAGCGAGCAATATCATCGACGACGATGTCACTACATTTTGGCATTCGCAAATAGTAGAAACGCAACCTTCGATGCCGCACTGGATTACGGTGGATATGCGAAGCGAAAAGAAATTCAACGGTTTCTATTTCGTACAGACGCAGGAAATGAGCGAAGTGGGACTGGCAAAGGGATTCAGGTTGGAAATCAGTTCCGACAACAATAGCTGGACAAATGTGCTGGAAGGCGAATTTACCACATCGCGGGCGCGTCAGGAATTTGCCTTTGCACAGCAGGTTACGGCGCGGTATTTCAAAATCACGATTCTCAGCGGCTATAACGACGTCTGGTGGTCGCAGTTTGCCGAAATAGATCTCTATAACGAGCTTAACGTGAGCGGGATGAACGGAGACATTAAACTGAATGTGCTGGTCAATGCGGAACCCCCGTTTCAGGGAAAAAACCCGGTTGCAAACACTGAAAATCGATTCCAGCAACTGGTCGGATGGACGCACAATGAGGCTGCACGAGTCAGTTATGACACGCACCCTGCCATCAACAAGATAGCCCTTTTTTCCATGCCGGCCGGAGGTATTCCATACGTGACCAACGGTAAAGTGTATCAAACGGTTTCTCTTCAGCCGGGCAACTATAAGCTGGCGTTTGACTGCGGCTCTCTGGACGGGGGGAAAGGCGTTGACGCTTACGGCGTGGCCACCACTGCGGCAACCTTGCCCGACATTACTGCGGTGACGACAGACAGCGATGTGCTGGGCTATTCGGCTTTGATCCAGTACACTAACAACGAGATATCGTTTACCCTCTCCTCCGCTTCGCCTGTCACGGTAGGCTGGGTGTACGATACCTACGACAGCGGGAATATCTGGACAGCGCTGATGATTAATGGAATAGAACTGTATAAGAATTAAACATAATTAATTTGAATTAAATTTAAATATCATGAAAACAGGTAATTTTTTAGTAACTGCCGCTGTAGCGGCAATGATGATTCCATCGTGTCAAAAAGACGGAAATAATGTGGAAGACGGCTCGCGCGTGGCGGTTCGCTTCGGTACGAACATCGCCGTAGCCTGCACCAAAGCCTCCGGTAACACTATGTAGATTTAAATGACAGGAGCGAAAATCTTAACGACCTTATCTGCATTGACGATTTTGCTGACGAATGGTTGCTCGAAAAATAAACCTGAGGAAGGATACCAGTTGAAGAGCATCCATACGGACAAGACGTTGCTGTTGCTGGAAGTGGGCGACCGCGAACAAATCAAAGCGTCGCCTGTTCCGGCGGTAGCAGTTTCGCCGGAATTTAACTGGACGTCGGACAATGAGGCCGTCGCTTCGGTGAGCGCTCAGGGTCTGGTGGAAGCCTTGAGCGCGGGCGAAGCGACTGTCGCGGTAAGTTGCTCGGAGGGCAGCGCGAGCGTTCCGGTAAAGGTGAACCCGCGCGAGCACGGTGCAAAAACATACAGCGACACCATTCTCCTGATGACGCTCAGCGGAAACGACTGTCCTTTTGCCGACCATGCCGATTATGGCGTTTATATTCCTACCCGCGCCGAACCGTTGAAGGGAATACTGATCCTGCAACACGGCTGCGGCATGGAGCAGTTCGGCATTACGCGACCTTACGATCTCCAGTATCAGGCGTTTGCAAGGAAGTGGAAGTTGGCGATTGTCGAAACGGCGCTTTACGGTAGTTGTTATGTATGGCGCAATCCAAGCGCCGGTACTGCCGGCACCCTGTTAAAAGTATTGAACGACACAGGCGAAAAAACCGGACATCCGGAATTGAGTATTGTCCCGTGGCTGCTGTTCGGACATTCCGGCGGCGGCTATTGGACACTCGCCATGCTGAAAGACTACCCCGAGCGGATCATGGCTGCCGTGTGTTACTCTCCCGCTTTTGACCCGCAATGGAATTACCCTGCGGCAACGGCAAAAATCCCCATGCTCACGCGTCATGCGGGAGCCGGCGACGCCAATGCCGACGGCGTACGTTGCTGGTCGACCTCGGTACATGCTTTCAAAAAATTGCGAGGCATGGATGCGCCGGTCAGTATCGCCCACAATCCGTACCAAAACCATAATTACAGTTACCTCCGTTATATGGCCGTCCCGTTCTACGAAGCGGTAATGAAACAGCGGATGCCGGAAGGCAACAGCGCCGCCATGCGCGACCTCGACCGCAACCAGACGTGGCTGGGCGACACGCTGACCCTTCAACTTTATAAGGAAGCGACATACGCAGGCGATAAGAAAGGCTTGTGCGTGCTGCCCAACGAAGCGACCGCACTGTTGTGGAAGGAATATGTATCGACCGGAACGGTAGCCGACAAAACGCCGCCGCCTGCGCCCTTCAACGTGAAGGCAAAATGGAATGACGGCAACATTGAAGTTAGCTGGGAAGCCGATGCGGATCCAGAATCGGGCATTCTCCGGTTCGAGATATTCAAAAACGGCACACTCGTCGGGAAATTACCGGAATCGGACGCATATCAGCGATTCGACACCAACGGCGACAATACCGTTCCGGTCGAAACGCCGAAAATGAAATTCAGGATTGCCGGTGCAACAGACCGTTCCGAGGCTACAATTGCCGTTAGAACGGTGAATCATTTCAACTTGGCGTCGGAAAAAACGGAAATCAAAATGAATTAATATCAACAGATGAAACGAAAAGCATTGATTTATCTCATTTTTATTTTTTTGCCGACCCTGTCGCTGGCAGGATGCAAAAAGGAAGAGGTTCAAGAAGAGTATAAGCCTCAAACCATTCATGTAAACAAAGAAGCCCTGACTATGAAAGTCGGCGACAGGGAACAGTTGACGGCTTCGGTGGTTCCGGCAGTTGCTCGTCCGCCTGAGTTGCAATGGTCGTCGGGAAAAGAATCCGTGGCGACGGTCGCCAATGGATGGGTGGAGGCGATGGCAGTCGGCGAAACGACAATTACCGTCAGCTATCAGGACGTCAGTACGAATATTGCGGTCAGGGTGGAGGAGGCCGATCCGCCCAACCCCTCCGGCAAGGCGGTATTATACGAAAGCGCTTTGACTGCCGCCGTACCGGAACTGTCGGTCAACGGGCTGGGAAGTTATACCGCCGACGGCCTGCACATCACCGCCAAAGGGAATACGGTGCAACTGAACAAATTTTATGCGCTGGCCGAGCGCATGGCGCAGTACAGAGTGAAATTTTCCGCCGACGCCAAAGCGGTCTTCAAAAGCAGTCAGGGCGATTTTAATGCCTGTATTGATGTGCCGAACCGGCGCATCTCCATTGCCACTCACCCGGAAACAGAGATGACAGTTGGTTTTCTGCAGGGCGACCGCGAATATGTGGTGGAGATTTACCATATCTATCAGCAGGCGAAAGTACGGATCGTTGACGAACAGACCGGAGAGGGGGCGGAAATAACCGTCGTGCACGACGGGCAGGGGGGCGTCGGACAGGGAGCGCTACAGACCGGATTCAACGTAGGGATGCAGTATGATCACTACTGTTTCGGCCTGGCAAGCGGGACTTCCATGCTGGTAAAACAAATAACCGTCTACGCCCTCAAAGGTAACGTGAAATTGCTGATTTACGGCGATTCCGTTTCCCAGCCCGAAGGTTATTTCCCAAGGGCGGATTTTCCGCAGTCGTGGACGCAGCGCATCATCGACAGACTAAACAGTAATGCCATGTCGAGTGGACGGGGAGGCGGAACCATCAACACTGTCCTGGAGTATATCAAGAATGAACTCCCTTTCGTCAAAGCTAAATATGTGATGGTTACCATCGGCACCAACGGAGGCAATACAGAGGCCAACCTGAGCGAATTGACGGAATACATCCGGTCGCAGGGTGCTATTCCCATACTGAACAATATTCCGTGCAACGAAAGCGGCACACAAATCGGCGTTAATCAGCTCATCGATCAGGTACGCCGAAAGTATGGCATTAACGGCTGCCGCTTCGACCTTGCCACTTCCCTCAACGGCGACGGACAACAAGTCGATCAAAGCATGATGTATTGGGAAAATTACACCAATGGATGGGGAGAAATTTATCATCACCCCAACGTCAAAGGCGGGCAGAAAATGTTTGAAAGAACGTTGATCGACCTGCCGGAAATATACGAGAGTAATAATTAATAATTCAATAAATCATCATTCGATAAATTTAAATTTTAAAAACATGTACAAATATTCAGTAATTTTAGGTAATTTGGGTAACACCTGCGATCGTTTCTGCAAGGGCTACAAGGACAATCCGTCCACGGAAGAAATGTTGGCGCAGGCAGTAAAAATCCCTTATGTGGAAGGGATAGAACTGGTCGGGACATGGGACATCCGTCCGGACAACGTGAAAGACATGAAAAAGCGGATGGAGGATTACGGCAAGACGTGCGTATCCATCATTCCCGACGTGTTCACGGTCAAGGAATACGGCAAAGGCACGCTGACTTCCACTGATGCGAAAATCAGGCGACAGTCGCTGGATTATCTGCGTCAGATGAGCGAAATTGCGCTGGAGATGAATTGCAAGGTAGTCAATATGTGGATGGCACAGGACGGTTACGACTACCTGCTTACCGCCGACTACAATCAGGAACGCGAATGGCTGCGCGAAGGCACGGCGGCGCTTGCCGGAGAGTTTCCCGCGTTGAAATTCGCGCTGGAATACAAGCCGAAGGAGCCGCGCAACTTTTCGTACCACGCACGGATGGCGGATACCATTCTGGCGGCAAAGGAAACCGGCTGTCCGAACGTAGGCATCTGCATCGACACCGGACACGGCTTTGAAGCGGGCGAGAACATCGCCGAAGCCGTCGTGCTGGCCAAACGCGCAGGCGACCTGCTGTTCCACATGCACTTCAACGACAATCACGGATCGTGGGACGACGACATGATCGTCGGCTCGGTACACAGCACGATATATGTGGATTTGCTTTACCATCTGAAAAAGACGGGCTATGACGGCTGGCTTTCGATGGATCAGTACCCTTATCGCGAAGACGCTACCGACGCCATCGCCGAAAGCATCCACTGGGTAAGAGCCTTTGAGCAGATGGTCGAAGAGAACATGGCCGAAATCGACACGCTGGTCAGGCAGAATGATGCGGTGGCTACCTCGCGCTTTATGCGGAAAGTGTTGTTTGGAAAATAAACAGGGTCATGAATATACTTATAGGTCTGATTATTATAGCCATAGGAAGTTTCGGACAATCGAGTTCCTACGTTCCCATCAAGAAAATAAAAGACTGGTCGTGGGAGAGTTTTTGGCTGGTGCAGGGAATTTTTGCATGGCTGGTATTTCCTTTTGCCGGCTCTCTGCTGGCTGTTCCTGCCGGCGGCAGTCTGTTTGAACTGTGGCAGGCAGGGGGAGCGCTTGAATCTGCCGGTTACGGAATGTTATGGGGCGTAGGGGGGCTGACTTTCGGTTTAAGTATGCGCTATTTGGGCATTGCTTTGGGACAGTCGCTGGCATTGGGTACCTGTTCCGCTTTCGGAACGCTCATCCCTGCATTGCTGAAGGGCGAACATCTGTTGAAAGGCGACGGCTTAATCCTGCTGACAGGCGTCAGTATAGCGCTTGCAGGTATCGCTGTCATCGGTTATGCGGGAAGTCTGCGGTCGAAAAACATGAGTGAAGAAGAAAAGAAAAAAGCCGTCAAGGATTTTGCCCTGAAAAAAGGACTTCTTATTGCGTTACTGTCCGGCGTAATGAGCGCCTGTTTCGCTTTGGGACTGGATTCCGGAAAAGCCATAAAGGAGGCCGCTTTGGAAAAGGGCGTTGATGCGCTGTTTGCCGGTTTGCCCGTAGTGTTGCTGGTAACACTGGGCGGTTTTATCACGAATGCGGCCTATTGTCTCTACCAGAACATAAAAAACAGAACGTTCAATGATTATGTTTCGTCGTCGGGGCAAAAATGGGTAAACAATCTGCTGTTCTGTACTTTGGCTGGTCTGCTCTGGTACAGTCAGTTCTTCGGTTTGGAAATGGGAAAAAGTTTTCTGCAATCTTCACCTGTCCTGCTGGCATTTTCATGGTGTATTCTCATGTCGCTGGATATTTTATTCAGTAATGTATGGGGAATTTTGTTGAAAGAGTGGAAAGGATCGGGAAAATTAACCGTTACGGTACTGATCTTCGGTTTAGCGGTACTGGTATTCTCAATCGTCTTTCCGCAATTGTGAAACGTTTTTATTTTTAAAAGAAAGTAGTTATGTTAAAAAATATCAATAGTATCCGCTTTTTAAGCAGCCTGTTCGCCGGGATGTTGCTGTCCCTTACCTCGTATGCAGCCGCAGGCGGTTTGCAGGTAACAGACCTGAAATGTGAGTATGCTGTCCATCCGTTGGGCATTGACAACAAAAATCCGCAATTGAGTTGGCGCATTACTGCCGACACTCGTGGCGTGAGCCAGCAATCCCGCCAAATACTGGTAGCGACGTCGCTCGAATTCCTGTCTGAAGATAACGCCGACATGTGGAACGGCGGATGGATCGCTTCCGCTCAGTCAGCCGGCGTCGAATATGGCGGAAAAGAACTGCAAAGCCACTGTCGATACTACTGGAAAGTGCGCATCCGGACGGACGAAAACACCGTGAGCGACTGGTCGGAACCGGCATGGTTCGAAATGGGACTGTTGAATCCGTCCGACTGGTTAAGCGGCTGGATCGCCTATGTGCCCGGTATGCCCGGACGCGTACTCTATTTCAAAACGACGTATCATGTCGAAAAAACTGTGAAACAGGCCAGAGCCTACGTGTCGGGGCTTGGCTTCTATGAAATGTACATCAATAACCGGAAAGTCGGGGACCGCGTACTCGAACCGGCGCAAAGCACTTATCCGAAGCGCATTTATTACTCTACTTACGACGTAAGCGATTATCTGTCTGAAAAAGATAATGTTATTTATGTTGCGGTGGCTCCCGGATGGTACGGCACGCCTTCGCTACGTTTTCAGATGGAAATTGAAAACACGGACGGCAGCCGCGATTATATCACTTCTGACTGGCTGAGGCACGTCACCACCGGGCCTGTGGTGTACTCTACCCTGTTCGACGGGGAACTTTATGATGCCCGTTTGGCAACGGGAGGTTTGTACAAACCCTACGACCCTCCCGGATTGATGAACAGAGACTGGGCATGGGCGCATAATACCGACGATACGGGGGAAAACATGAAAGCGTCTGCCGTCGAACCGATTCAAATTGTCGATACCATTGTACCTGAAATGATCGCCGAACCCAAACCGGGCATTTATGTTGTGGATGCCGGACGCAACCTTGCCGGCTGGGCGGAGTTAAAAGTGACAGGACGGGAAGGCGATAAAATCACGCTGCGTTTTGCCGAAACCCTGTACGATAACGGTCTTGTCAATCAGGAAAATTTGCGCAACGCCAAAGCGGAAGATACCTATATCCTTGACGGCAAAGGGACGGAAACGTGGCATCCTGCTTTTACCTATCACGGATTTCGCTATATTCAGGTAGAAGGTTTTCCGTACAAGCCCAAAACCGGCGATATTACCGTGCATGTAGTGCGTTCTGCCGTAGCGGTAACCGGTAAATTCAACTGTAGCAACCAATTGCTGAATGACATTCACCGTATGGTGGTCAATACCGAAGCCAGCAATCTACACAGCGTACCGACCGACTGTCCGCAGCGCGACGAACGGATGGGATGGCTCAACGACTTGACGGTAAGGATAGAACAGGCGATTTATAACTTTGACATGTCGCGATTTTATCCCAAATTTATTACCGATATAAGCGATACGCAGGATGAAAAAGGCACCATTACCTGTGTGGCTCCTTTTCGTTTCGGCATGAGACCCGCTGACCCCGTTTCGGCAAGTTACCTGTTGCTGGCTTACAAATGTTATGAATTTTACGGCAACCGACAAGTCATCGCGGAGCATTTTGACGGTATGAAAGCATGGACGGATTACCTCTATTCCCGGACAGATAACGGTATTGTTGATTACAGTTACTACGGAGACTGGTGTCCACCCCGCGATTTCCTGCAAGACCCCAACGGTTCCGGCGTGTCGCGCGACACGCCGGGCAAGATGATTTCAACCGGATATCTATATTATTGTGCAAAAATCCTCTCCGAAATGGCAAAAGTGATTGGGAAGAATACGGATGCAACGTATTATCAAGCGCTTGCATCGGAAATCAGAACAGCGTTCAATCGCGAGTACTGGAATGAAAAAGACGGAGGATATGCTTCCAACAATCAGGCATCCAATGCTTTTGCCCTCTACATGGGACTGGTTGACGAGAAAAAGACGCCGCTTGTTGTAGCCAACCTGGCAAAAGACGTCGAAAAACACGATTTTCATCTCACTACAGGTAATCTGTGCACCAAATATTTGCTGGAAATGCTGACCGAACACGGACATGCCGAGGCCGCTTATCGGATTGCCGCGCAAACGACTTATCCAGGCTGGGGATTCATGTTGTCAAAAGGCGCTACTACCCTGTGGGAACGCTGGGAATATGCCACCGGCGACGCCATGAATTCACATAACCATCCGATGATGGGATCCGTAGGATCATGGTTCTACAAATACGTACTGGGTATTCGTTCCGATTTTGAACGTCCTGGTTTTGAACAGTTTATTATTAAACCGGTTATATTTAATGATCTGACATTTGCCGAAGGCGAATTGAACACCGTAAAAGGCATTATCGGAAGTGCATGGAAAAAAAATGGAAAAGACTTGTCGCTCCGCATAACCGTACCGGGCAACGCAAAAGCTATTGTGTATTTTCCGACGCAATCGGAAAAAAACATAAGTGAAAACGGAAAAAACATAAGCAAAATAAAAGAAATCCGTTTCCTTAGAAAAGAAAACAGGCATGTCGTCTTTGAAATCGGATCGGGAAATTATTTGTTTACTGTTAAAAATTTTATAAATTAAATGAACATGAAAAAGCAGTTAGCACTGTTATTAATTGTCGCCCAGACACTGCTTTGCGACGGCCTTTCGGGGTGTTCCAAATCCCAGTACATCCAACCCGGCGAACCGGAAGAAAAAGAAGCCGAAAAACCAAATGAACCGGAAAATCCGGATGACAACGAGGTCGAGCCTTCTCCCGCTACCAGATACAACAGTTTTAACATGGTTGGAGTAGATCATTTCGGGCGCAGTTTCAGTACCGTTTCGGCGTTTAAAAACGGCAGGCAGGTGGGGATGTTTTACTGGCCCTGGATTGGACAACCCTATGCTTCAGGAATCTATGACGCTACCAAAATTGCGGCGCTACCCAACGGCATAAAAATTCTTACCCATTTCGATCATTATGATCCGGGTATCAGTCCCAACGGACAGGCGCATTATTGGGGCGAGCCGCTCTGGGGATACTACAATTCCGACGACGAATGGGTCATCCGCAAGCAAATGCAGATGATTACCATAGCAGGCGTCGATTTCATCTATTTCGACACGACCAATGCGCTGATCTATTCCAGCGTATTTCTGAAAGTCTGCGCAGTGATTGACGAAATGCTGAAAAACGGATGGAATCCCCCCAAAGTGGTATTTTATACTCATTCTCATTCGTTCCAGACCGTAAGAGACTTGTATGCGGCGCTGTACCAGCCCAACCGTTATCCGGATACATGGTACCGTATTGACGGTAAACCGGCGATCATCGCCTATACAGATGCGGCAGACGATTTGAGTGAAGCGGCGTCGCGCGGCGACAACACGTACATACCGGGTACGCTCTCGGCGGAAATACTTGATTTTTTCCACTTCCTGAAACCGCAATGGCCTTACGATCCTATTTTCCCCGACGGTTTTCCCTGGGTGGAATGGACTTTCCCCCAACCTTTGCATATGCAGTCGCAGGTGATGAATGTGACGGTGGCAAGCCATCCGAAGGTGCCGATGTCATTTTCGCTAACCCGAGAGAACTGGATAAACTGGGGAAGAGGCTGGAATGTGACCACCAAGCAGAATGTCGCCGCCGACGTGGACAGGGGGACTTTCTTCCAATCGCAGTGGGACAGAGCGATAGGCGCTGATCCACCCATGATCTCCGTTGGCGGATGGAATGAATGGATCGCATACAAACAGCCTTTCGATGGCGAATACATGCTGTGCGACGCCGCAAACAAGGAATATTCGCGCGATATTGAGCCGATGAACGGCGGCTATCAGGATGCGTTCTACCTTCAACTGATCCGCAATATCCGCCGCTACAAGGGTGTGCAGGTAGATGGGGAATCGAACGAAGGCAAAACCGTGGATATGGCAGGCGCACTGTCGCAATGGAATGATGTGAAATACGTCGTTCGCAATACAGACGAAAAATTTATGGCACGCGACGCTTTCGGCGGTTCCAAAACGGTACGTTACACACAGGCGGCGGCGGAAAATAAACTGTTGGAAATAAGGGTGACGCACGATACGCAAAACCTCTATTTCTACCTGAAAGGAAAAGACAGTTTTACCGGAAATGCCGGCAATGAAAACTGGCTGAACCTGTTCATCGGAACCGGCGAACCGGCTGCAAAAGGATGGGAAAGTTACGAATACGTTGTTGGCCGGATGATAGAAAACGATAATGCCTCCATTGGTAAATTTTCAAGCGGATTTGCGGCGACTGAAGCGGGCAGCGCCCGGATAGTCCGTAACAGCGACGTGATACTTTTGTCTGTCCCGCGGTCGGCGGTCGGATTGAGCAACGCGGACAGCTTCTACTTTAAAGTAGCCATGGGAGTGGCAAATCCTTCGGATATTATGGATTATTACAAATCGGGCAGCGCCATGCCAATGGGACGGTTAAGTTATTCGTACGAATTATAAACCGGACGGTTGCGTCGTGTTTCTTATTGCCATCCAGTGGTTTTTGCGGCGTTTTATCCCTCAATATGGTTAATTCTTTTTTTGAGGCGCTATGAAAAACCATTCTTCTGACCTCCGCTATGATGCGAAAGGCTCTATCAATGTTATGATGCAAGAATGTGTAAGTCTATGGGCTTTATTGATGTTATGCATACAGAATGTAAACAATTTCTGACGGAATGTTATGTAATGCTCCCGGATGGCTATCATCTGTGACCATTACAGGCGAAAAGTCCCCGGAATGTGCGCAATCTCCAACCAATTGACAGGTAATGTCCCCCCAGCGCTTTCAGGCGAAAGCCTTTCACCTCTACTACATTCGTGCCTTCACCCTTACAGTACTAAAGCGGGAAACAACACGGATGGAACAGTCTATGCACTCATAGCGCCTCAAAAAAGATTTTTTCAAAAAAGCCCCATTTCCTGTGGAAAACGACCTTGTTTTTTCAAAAAACCCTCGTTTCCCGTGGGGAATGACCCTGTTTTTCTAATCTGCGGTTTCTTTTTCGTTGTCCCGGCCGGCGCACACGGTGATTTTTAAGATTGCGGAGGATTGTTTATCTTTGCAAAAAAATGAATCGGAAATGAATGATTTGATGAATAAGATAAAGCGGTTGCAAGGTGAAAAGCGTGCCGTTATCATGGCGCATTACTATCAGGAGCCCGACATTCAGGATATTGCCGATTTCGTAGGCGACAGTCTGGCGCTGGCACAAAAGGCGATGACCACTACGGCGGACATCATTGTGCTTGCCGGCGTACATTTTATGGCCGAAACAGCCAAGATACTGAATCCGTCCAAGAAAGTATTGCTGCCTGCGCCGGATGCCGGATGTTCACTGGCCGACTCGTGTCCTGCCGACGTCTTTGGCGCGTTTGTAAAAGCTCATCCCGGTCATACGGTGGTGTCCTACGTCAATACGACGGCAGCGGTAAAAGCGCTCACCGATATTGTCTGCACATCGTCCAACGCCGTACAGATTGTCGAATCGCTGCCCGAAAACGAAAAAATCATTTTCGGCCCCGACCGCAATCTGGGAAATTACATCAGGAGCATCACACACAGGGATATGTTGATTTGGGACGGCGCTTGCCATGTACACGAAGAGTTTTCGCTGGAGAAAATTTTGGAACTGAAAAAACAAAACCCCGGCGCAAAAGTGCTTGCCCATCCGGAATGTCCGAAACCCATACTGATTGTGTCCGACCACATAGGTTCGACGGCTGCACTGCTCAGCTTCTCAAAAACAGACAACGCCCGTACCTACATTGTGGCAACGGAATCGGGCATACTGCACCAAATGCAGAAAGCAAGCCCCGAAAAAACCTTTATCCCCGCTCCGCCGAAAGACTCTACCTGCGCATGTAACAACTGCCGGTACATGAAATTAGTAACTCTCCGGAAAATCCATGACTGCCTGGAAAACGAAAGCCCGGAAATCATACTCGACGAGGAATTATGCGATAACGCCGGTCGCTCCATTCGCCGGATGATAGATATATCCAAAAAATTGAAGATAATTTAAAATAATATGCAGCGTAATGAAAATTATTTTTCAAAAAGATGCTATTTTTCGTATTTTTGTGACATAAAAGAATCATAAACCATGAAAATTTATCAAAGAAGAGAGCGGGATTTTTCGCGATACAGGCAAATATCCGTGTGGCTGGCGGGTTTCATGATGCTCACAGACGCCGGTGCGCAAACCGTCAACCAGATAGATCCCAACGGATACAATAAAATATATTATCCCAACGGAGTCGTATCCAGCGAAGGCCCCATGAAAGACGGCAAACCCGATGGATACTGGAAAACCTATTATGTTACCGGAGTCTTGAAATCGGAAGGCAACCGACGCAACAACCTGCTGGACAGCACATGGGTGTTTTATTCGGAAACCGCCGATACTTCCGAGATTATCCGCTACATCGCAGGGAAAAAAAGCGGGTACCATTATGTCTTCGAAAACATCGTCGAAAAAAACAACGTGAACGTCTATTATCTGAAATCCAAAGACTTGTATGTGAACGACAAAAAAGAAGGAGAAGGCTTTGTCTATTTCCCTTCGGGAAAGATAAAGATGACCTTCACCTACAAAAACGGCAAACGGCAGGGAACAGCCAAAGAATATGACGAAAACGGCACTGTGATCACGATTTTCGAATACCGCAACGACTATATGGTATCCCGCGAAATTATCAACCGGCTGGACGAGAAGGGACAGAAAACAGGCGTATGGCAAACCTTTTACGATAACGGAGCAGTAAAAGAAGAAATGGTTTACAAGAACGACGTACGCGACGGCCCCTCACGCCTGTATTCCGATACGGGAAAAATGCTTAGCGACAGAACATACAGGGAGGGAAACATTATCGACGAAGGTTTGGTAGACAAAATCGAAGCCGAAGAAATCATTTCCTACTACGCCGACGGCGTCACCATTAAACGCAAAGGGATTTATCTCAACCAAGTGCCTGTCGGATTGCACATTTTTTACAATCACAACGGTATCGCCGAAAAAGGAATTCGTTTCGACGAAACCGGAAAGAAAACCGCCGAAGGCCCCGTCAACGAACTCGAAAAAAGAACAGGCGAATGGAAAGTATATTTTGATTCGGGCGAACTGAAAGCCAAAGGCCATTACCAGAACGACCGGCAAGACGGCGAATGGACCTTTTATTACCAGACGGGAAGCATCGAACAGTCCGGCAACTTTTCCTTCGGGATAAAAGATGGACTGTGGAAATGGTTCAACAACAAAAGCGTTCTTCTTCGGGAAGAAAATTATTCCGACGGCCTCCTCAACGGAATGTCCGTTCATTACTCGGACAGCGCAACCGTCATCGCAAAAGGCACCTATCTCAACGATGAACGTGAAGGCGAATGGGCGATCAGCGTGGGCGATGTGCACGAAGAAGGCGAATTTGCCGCCGGCTTGAAAAACGGACTGTGGAAAACCTACTACGACAACGGAAAACTTTACCATAAAGGCGTCTTCATACAGGGAAACCCAAACGGACGGCACGAATTTTACTACCCCGACGGCAACCCCAGAGAAGAACAGTTTTACGTAAACGGCCGTCGCGAAGGCAACTGGAAAAAATATAACGAAGACGGAAGCCTGTTTCTAACCGTCATGTATAGAAATGACAATGAAATCCGTATCAACGGCATCAAAATCGACACAAAAAAATGAGACGACGCATGAACTTAAACCGAATGCTAAAAAGATAAAGATGATATCGTATCACGCAAGCCCGGAAAGAAGTCCGGAGGAGGAAATCAAAAAACAAAACGAAAGTATCTCCCATATAGAGTACGCGCAGCAATTAATCGACGCCATGCCATGCCTGGGAGCTATTTTGAACGAAAACAGACAAATCGTATACGCGAATAAGGCGCTGTTGAATCTGATCGGGCTGAACTCGGCAGAAAAAGCTTTGGGAATGAGGCCGGGCGAACTCATCTGTTGCAAACATGCGAAGGACATGCCCGGAGGTTGCGGAACAGCCAAAGAATGTCGGTATTGCGGAGCCGTCAACACCATCCTGAAAACACAGAAAAACCAAAAAGCGGAAGTAGGAGAATGTCTGGTTACCTCAGTGAACAACGGCAAAAGCGCTGCCTTCGAATTTGAAGTTACATGCACCCCTTTTGTGCTGAACGAAAAAGAAAGCTATACCATTCTGGCATTGACCGACATCAGTTCAAAAAAACGCAAGGAAATGCTCGAACAAACCTTTCTGCACAACATACACGACATCACCGGCAACCTGCAAGGATTGAGCAACCTGTTCAAACGCGCCGACGAAGAAGGAAAACTGGAAAAACTTACCGACATCCTGTCGCTGGTCGGCAACTCCCTCAACGACGAAATTTTCTCGTACCGGCAACTGCTGGACGCCGAATCCGACACTCTCTCGCTAAACCTTGAAAAAACGACGGCCTACGATATGATCTTCAATACCATCCGCCTCATAGAATACAACGCCCGCCTGAACAACAAGGAAGTCGTCATGAAACCGCCCTTCCCCCATATCAACCTTAGCACAGACGTCACCATCCTGCAACGGATCCTCTTCAACATGCTGAAAAATGCGTTGGAAGCCTCCCCGTTCCAGCCGGTCTTCGTCGGATATTATGAAGACAGCGGCTATCTCACCTTTTGGGTGCAAAACCAAACCCTAATCCCCGAAAACGTACAGGCAAGAATTTTCCAGCGTTCCTTCTCCACCAGAGGGGATAGCCGCGGCACAGGCACGTACGGCATGAAACTGCTGACGGAACGATACCTGAAAGGAAAAGTCAATTTCGAAAGTTCAAAAGAACAAGGCACCGTTTTCAGGGTCATCCTGCCGCTTGAAACGGTCATGTCCCCAAATGAATTTACATGAAAACACCCAATAATCAACTGAATCCGTCGTGTATTAGAGAATTGAACAGGGGAAATTTCCGCGTATTCGAAGGAATATTACCGTCAATATTATTCCATTTTGTATGCTTGCGCATATCATATTACCAAAAGTTCGCAAAACTTCGGAAGACGCAATTAACGACGTTTTCCCGAAACCTTGGAAGAGTATGGAAATGATCCGTATGAATACTTCTTTGCAGACTTGTTTGTATAATAATATATATAATTATTGTACCGGCAATTTAAAACATATTCAATTTCAGGAAAAATACAAGACTGTTTTTTCCAGCCATGCACAATGGATGAAACAGACAGCGACTACCTCATGACGGGAGAAATCAATGACCTTTTTCTATCAGATGGATTAACTTCAATGTCATATTATCAAGTTTGAATCATGTGCCGGACGAAAATAAAGAAAATGGTCATCATCGCGTTATCCGT
>JAIRLS010000302.1 GCA_031259205.1 Bacteroidales bacterium
TGCCGGAGATACCATCCGGAGTACCGGAGCGAGAAGGCAAGCATCCACGGGATACCGATTAAATCCTTCTTTTTGATGTATTCGTGCTTACGGTCGGTTGTCCGGATGACGCCCTTGCCGCCAAAACTGGAGTATTCGCGCGTAATGGATTCCCCGGCTTTGAAACGTTCGTACTGGTACCTCCCCGACGATGAGCCGCTGTACCCTTTGCCGCCCCAGTACGAATCGCCGATATTCAGCCACAAAGTGCCGGAAGGTTTCAAGGCGCGGTACACTTCATCGAAAACCCCGGTGAGGCGTTCAATGTATTCTTCGGGCGTGTCCTCCAAACCGATCTGCTGTGCATTTCCGTAATCCCGCAGCCCGTAATACGGCGGGCTTGTGATGCAGCAATCGACGGAACTGTCCGGCAAGTCTTTTAAGCCCGTTTCGCAGTTGGCGTTATATATCCTGTTTATTTCCATTTCATTTTTCTATTTTTTTGATGAATTTATAATCATTGGAATATTCTATTTTATTGGCGCCGCTGTCCCAAAAGTACAGTTCGACGCACCCGATGAATTTGCGCAGGCGGGCGGGCAGGCAAACGCGGCTGATTTCGATGCGTCCTCCGGCGGGCAGGTCGATCAGCAGGCGGTACACGCGATCCATGTAGGCGCGATTTTCGGGCGTAGACTGCATTTCTTCGAGAAAACGCCCGTAAGCTTCGACCGTGTTCAGAAAATATTTTTCTATATCTTTCATCATGATTAAAGATGAATGATACAGTCGATCGCCGTGCGGAGGCTGTCCTGCAGCCGTTCTATTTCCCGTTCCATTGCCCTGGCGACCGTCCTGTAATTGCCCGTTTTACCTGACTTGTACAGTTCAAAGCCGATTTTATTCATTCGGGCGATGCTTCTGTACAAATCGCTTTCGATGATGCGCCGTATTTGATCCTTATCCATGTCTTTAACTTATGACTTATGACTTACAACTTACAACTTATGACTTATGACTTATGACTTATGACTTATGACTTTTAACTTATTTAAAAAGGCGTTTTCAGTCCGGTATATTCCTGTTTTGCGAGTTCGGCGGCGTCTATTTCGTCGGTGGTCTGTATGTAGATCATTTCGACGGATTTGCCGTCGTGTTTCCGGATGATTCGTCCTGACGTATTGCGGTATTCCTTCGGGTTGAGTCTGTATCCGTACTTGTTGCAGAAGGATTTGAGCGATTTGGAGAACCGGTTGGTGGTCCAGTTTTTTGCGCCGGAGGCTCGCAGGTACTCGTTTTTCGTGTCGTCTTTCGGGAGCATGACGTTTACGTGTTCCCCGTCGGCGTCGAAGTAGACGACGGCCCAGTCGTGGAAGGTCTGTCCCATGCTGGCAAGGAGCATCCTCTGCTGTATGCTGTACATGGGCGGGTTGATTTTGACGGATTTTCCCGTCGTGGAGAGGTAAAACCGGATGCAGTCCGCAAGGAAGTTGATGTCGGCGTTCCAGTCGGTTTCGCTGTACAGGGCGTCCTGCAAATCCATGTCGAAGTCGTCGCGGATGGAGTGTGTTGCGCGGTAGTCGTTTTCGTCGGTTTTTTCGTGGTAGTAGTCGGAAAACACGGTGTAGAGCATCCTTGCCTGTACGCTGGGATCGGAGGAGGTCGGGGCGAAGTTGGTAGTGATGCACATTTTCGGCGCCATGTCGAAGGGGATTTCGTAGGATTTGTTGTTTTTCGGATTGACGATCCAGTCGCCGGTGATGGTGTCGAAGAAGAAGTTGAAGTCGAGGTACTGGCTGGCGTCGTCCACCAGCACGTAGTCGGTGTGTTCGGTGACGCGGTCGTAGATGTGCGGGTTTTCGGTCAGTTTGGAATCCCGTCCGTGCAGCGTGACGGATTTCATAAATTTGCGGAGGGATTTGAAGCAGAACGATTTGCCGCTACGTCCGTTGCTTTCGCTGGGGTTGTCGCTGATGCGCCAGTCCATGGCGTATACGCACCATGCCCGGCTCATCTTCTTGTAGCGGTGCAGCAGGTACCCGATGACGAAGATTTTATTGATCAGGTGCTGTTTCTGCTGGTCGATTTCCTCGGCGGCGAGCAGTTCGCCGTCAATGGCGAAGCGGTTGCGGAGGCGGTATGCCTGTCGCTGTTCGTCGTCGGCGAATCGTTCTTCGAGGCGCGATTCCAGTTCGTCGCGCCAGAATACGCGGCTGGCGTTGATCAGGAAGCAGAAGAATTTGCTGTCGGTGGACAGGACTTCGACGTCGTAGTCGTCGCTGTCGCCGTCGCTGTTGCTTTTTTCGCGTATGACAAAGGAGGGCGGGAGCCTCCGGACGGCGTGGGGAATGATTTCTTCTTCCCACACGAAGCGGTCGCACTTGCGGTGTACGGTAACCGAGCCGGACTGTATTTCCCATGTCTCGTTGGCGAAGAACAGGAATTGCCGCCGGTCGTCGAAGTCGGTAAAGTCGAGTTTGCGTTCCGGGAGCAGGTCGAACAGGCCTTCGCAGATGCGGTTGCTGTTGTTCACCAAGTTGCGCAGATGGATGGAAAGGTTGCGTTCGATCATGAAGTTCCGCAGGTAAAGGCGGATACTCTTGGCGTTGATTTTGGACACGGTATTGTCGCGGATGCGGACGAAGGACTGCCCGCTTTTTTCGTTTTTGTCCTCAACGATGACGAATCCGGCATGTTGCAGGTGATGAATCAGGTATTCGGAGTTGATTTCGTCGCGTTCGCGCCTTTCCTTCGTGTATGTTTTCTCCCAGAAGCGCATGGGCATTGCCGTTGCCAGCAGGTCTTTGAAGGCGCGGTGGCCGGGACAGAGTTCCGCCCAGTCGCGCAGATCCTTTCGCGGGCGTCCGCGTGCGTCGCGGTATCCGCGCAGCCATTCGGGAAGCCACACGGTGCGGATGTCGAGGTATTTCATGGCTAATTTCACGCCCTGCCGCACGCCGGTTTCGTCGATGTCGGGGATGTTGTAGACGGTTTCGACCAGCCGCTCGATCGACAGGTACTCGGCCTCCTCCATCCGCGATGTTTCCGCATTGAGCCACACCGGGCAATAGCCCAGCGCGGCAACGCACAGTGCGTCGCGCTCGCCGCTGCATATCACCGCTTCGGGGAATTTTTTCTTTTTCCCCGGCGGCCCGCCGTCGGTTTCTTCCGGGAAAAATTCCTCCTGCATTTCGCTTTCAAACTTGTGGACGGCGGCTCGCAGTTCTTCCAGCCCGTTGATGTATGCCGGCGGCTTCTGCCCGTCGATGGAAAAACGGTAGCTTTTGTTGAAGTGCAGCGGATGGTAGATTTTGCGGAAGCTCTGCCGTTTCCCGTCGCTGCCGGTGTACGGGCATTCGCGCATGAAGATGGGATATGTGTCGGTGGAAAGGGTGACCGTGGTGACCAGTTCGCCGGTTTTATCGTCCTTTTTCGTTCTCGAATACCATGCCAGCGACAGGTAGCCGTACTTTTTGCAGGTTTCGGCCTTCACGAGGGGGCCGAGAAGTTTCAACTCACGTTCGGTAAATTCCCTGGCCTCAAAGTGGAAGTCGCCTTCTTTTTCGCCTTCTTCGGCTTTCCGGCGGCGCATCTCTGCGCAGTTGGCCTCGCGGACGTCGCCGTCGGTAACGCCGTAACGCGCTGCCAGCAGGTGGATGGCCTTCGGGAAGGAGAGGTTCTCCTCGCGCATACAGATGTCGATAGCGTTGCGCGCGGTGGCGTCGTCGCCGAAGTCGGTCACCTTCCACACCTCGCCGAAACGCTTCATGCTTGCGCTGGGCGTGCGCTCATCACGTATGCGGAAAGGCTTCTTTTCGACGGCCTCCGGATAATAATAACGAATCACGTCCAGACCGCCGTTCGTGGCGTCAAAAATTTGCTGGGTGGTAATCATAAAAGGTATTTACAGGATTTTAGCATTTCCGTCGTCTTCAGACGTTCCGTCATCTGTGGTCATGATCAAACATCCTTTCGCTATCCTCTGTTCCACGTCTTTTTGAGTGTCGTAAAGGAGTATTTCCGGATGCGGACGGTTCAGTATCGAAAAACCGATTCCCCTGTCCCTGTCAATTTCCACCACTTTGGCAACACAGCCCGACGCGACCTCCAGCAAGGTATCGCCGGTTTTTAACGTCAGCGTTGAAAAATCCACTTTCGGAACAGGCGGTTTGCCTTTCAGGTCAATGCCCATCCGGGCTAAAAAATCTTCTAATGTTTTATCCTCTCTTTTCATGATTTTTTATGATTTAAATTATTGATAAGGGTTTACGCGCACACAGTGTGCATTAACGGCCAAATCTGCTTCAATCAGTCCCCGAAAGTCGATTTTCAATTCGTGCAGATAATCAAATAACTGATATTGATTTGGTACGAGTCCCGGATTAGGCCAACCCTGTAAACACAGGTAGAAAGATGACCAGACGAAGGACAATACACCCTCATTAACCCTGCCGGTAAAGGATGTTTGGCTGATTTTTGCGCCGGCAGTAACGCCGTCTTCGTTAATGTAAGGAACGCAATCATATCTCGGCATTGCTATTTTTGCACATTCCACAATCGGGATGATCTCCTCGCCGTTGTGAATGACTGTACGATAGATGTCGTCGAGGGGATAAAGAACGGGCGACACCTCATCAACAGAACATGTGTTCGTAACCGGATCACCGTTTACCGTTCTTTTCAACTTAATATCAGCAGACGAGTTGAGTGCGACACATTTGTACAGCTCCCTTCTGTAAAATACGTGTAAACCGTAAGGGAAATAACCGGCAATATCTTTTAATTCTAATGAGTCCATATTTTTTTATATTAATTATTATGTTTTACATTTTTTTGTACATTTGCAGTGAATATCCGTCAGATGGGCAGGTAAAAACTGTCGGCGTATGCTGCCTGACGGCATTATCAATCCGTCGGGCGCTCTCGGCGGATTTTTTACTTCCATCCTTAATTGCTGCTACCCTGTTTTCTATTTTAATTAGCTTTGACATGTTTTACATTTTTTTATATCTTTGCAGTGAATTGCTGTGGCGCCCATGTACTGTCCGGGGGATTAGTCCCGGATTCGTCCCGCTCCGAAATACAGCCTGCGATTATCGCTGTATCAGGGTCAAGGGAGTGCAGAGCGCAGAGGCTGCACGTTAGCACTGGCGGGGCTGCTTTGGCCACAGTAATTCTTTTTTTTGTAAAAAAATCTTACTCATCACCGTGGCCGTTTTTACTTCGTAAAAACCCTTTTTCAGCGCTATATTCAGTTCAATGGCGGTAACTTTCGGATTCCCGTTATAAATGACCAGCAACAGCGAATTACCCGCCCCCCTGTAAATGCGATTGTAATTGGTTACAACTAATTTTACAAAGGTCAAAGCGTCAAAACCCAAAGCCGACAGTTCTTTACAGTGATTTATGAAAATATGCTGCAAATGATTTTCGTCGATATAAATATAGGCGGCTTTTCGCCGGATAGCCTTAGCAACAGGCATGGAAAGCCGTCCGATCTTGGCGTAGCTTCCGGGCGATGGCTCCACGTTTTGTCTGTACTTTTTCATGATACGGCGTTTTTTTCGTCCTCCAGCAGATAGCCAAACGATCCGATGACGCTGTTATACTTTTTGGCCAGCAGCCGCTGCCGGATACGGTCGGCCTCCATCGTGCGGCGACACTGCTCCAGCTCCTCCGCAAGACGGTCAAGCAGTGCGCGCCGCTCAACAATGCGCTGATGAATCCCGTCCATAAAGATCCTCTTTAA
>JAIRLS010000311.1 GCA_031259205.1 Bacteroidales bacterium
TTTGCAATATGTTTTTATTTCATTACTATTTTCATACGTATGAAAAGGATTCTCATTGTTTATAACGCTATTATTGCGGCATTATTATCCCTGTTGGGATGTGTCGCAAACACGAATACGATTGCCGAATACGGTACGCCTTCCGCCGATTTTATCGTCAATGGCAAGGTGTCGTCAGGTACCGGTCAACCGGTGCACAACATAGCGGTAGTCATGCGGGGATATCTCGGCACGGACAACGACGGACGTATGATATTTGAAAAAACAGATTCGACAGGGACGGCAGATAACGGCGATTACCGCGTGAAAGCGGAAGGCGCGTTTCCTAAGAACCAAACCTGCCAACTGGTTTTTTCCGATATTGATGGAGCGGACAACGGAGCATTTAAAGATACTACCGTGACGGTTGAATTTATCAATCCTGTGTTTACCGGCGGAGATGGTCGCTGGTACAGCGGTGAAACCTGCAAAGAGGTTAATATTCAACTCCGCCCAAAAGAATGAACGTTGCGAAATTGCCGTTCCGAAAAAAACTGGCGTTGGAATTATTCCGCCGTTCCCGGAAAAATGAAAGCCGGCTTCACCCGCTGAATTATATCTTTTGGGAATGTACCTTACGGTGTAACTTACACTGCCTTCACTGTGGCAGCGAATGTAAAAAAGAAACGACGGCCAGAGACATGCCTGCCGAAGATTTTCTGAGAGCGCTTGACGAATTGAAAGGCCTTGTTCATCCTCATAAAACGATGATTGTGCTTACCGGCGGGGAAACGCTGGTACGCAAAGACCTCGAACAAATCGGACGACAGTTGTATGCGCGGGAATTTCCGTGGGGACTTGTTACCAACGGCATGTTGTTACAGGCACAGCGCCTGCAAACGCTCCTGACGGCGGGATTGCGCTCCGTTACAGTCAGCCTCGACGGACTGGAACACTCGCACAATTGGTTGCGCGGTGATGCAAGAAGCTACCGGCAAGCGTTCCGCGCCATTCAATTACTGGTCAATGTACCCGATATTCGCTTTGATGTGGTTACTTGCGTCAATCGGAAAAATTTCGATGAACTGCCGCAATTGAAAGAACTGCTATGGCAAACGGGCGTGAGGGAATGGCGAATTTTTACGATCTTTCCCACAGGTCGGGCGAAAATGAACGAGGCTTTGCAACTTGAGCCAAAACCTTTTAAGGCATTGTTTGACTTCATCCGGCAAACACGCGAGGAAGGTAAAATCGGATTAAACTATGGATGCGAAGGCTTTTTGGGAAATTACGAGGGAGAGGTACGCGATAATTTATTTTACTGCAGGGCCGGTATTACGATCGCTTCCATCCTGGCCGATGGCGCTATTTCTGCCTGCCCGAACTTGCGGGCAAATTTTATTCAGGGCAATATTTACAAAGATAATTTTGCCGATGTCTGGCAAAATCGTTATCACGTTTTTAGAAACAGGAGTTGGACGAAAACAGACGACTGCGCTTCGTGCAAATCTTACAGATACTGCGAAGGCAACGGCATGCACCTGCGCGACGGGCAAACCGGCAAATTATTGTTTTGCCATTTAAAACGGCTGGAAGCATAATTCAGGAAAAGGAATTTGCATTCATGCACCTAATTTTTCCGCACACAAAAAAAGGAATGCGACAATTTGAAATACCCCTCCCCTCCTTTGTTGCAATGCGGGTCAGGATTTCATCAGGTTCAGCGACCTGAGCAGTTGGTTGAGCGAGAAATTCTCCGTTTGCACGATAATTTCGGCACGCCGGTAGAACGGTTCGCGTTCTTGCAATCGGGCAGTGATGTATGCTTGCAGTTCTTCGGCCGTCTTGTCGCGTATCAGCGGACGTTCCGTCTGAGAACGTATTAGCCGTCCGGCAAGGGTTTGGGGATGCGTTTTCAGGTACACTACCTTGCCGCTGTTCAGCATCAGATCCATGTTGTGGTGAAAGCAGGGCATACCGCCTCCGGTGGATATTACCGCAAAATCGCGCGGCAACAGCGACACCAGCAAATCGTGTTCCAACTGCCGAAAAGCGGCTTCACCCCCTGCATCGAAAATTTCGGCAATCGTTTTTCCCTGCTCCCGCTCAATCAGCAGGTCGGTATCCAAAAAATCAAAACCGATCACTTCCGATATCTGCCTGCCGATGGTAGATTTGCCGCTGCCCATAAATCCCGTCAGAAATATTTTCATCTCCAAACCATTAGATAACAAGAAACGGCACAAAGATAGGTTTTTTACATGTTTTTCAAAAGACAATTTGTTTTTACGCCTCAACAAGCGTATTTTTGTCGAAAAATAGGTTTTTCTTTAATAAATCAATAATCACTTTACGAATATCGTATGAAAATATCGTTGCGTAGCGCCGCCAGCACACAGGGGCGCAGAATGGCGGGAGCGAGAAGCCTTTGGCGTGCTTGCGGAATGACCGGAGAACAAATCGGCAAACCGGTTATTGCCGTGGTAAATTCCTTTACCCAGTTTGTCCCCGGACATGTACACCTGCATGAAGCGGGACAGTGGGTGAAAGCGGAGATAGAGAAAGCGGGCTGTTTTGCCGCCGAGTTTAATACCATTGCCATTGATGACGGCATTGCCATGGGACACGAAGGAATGCTTTACTCGTTGCCCTCGCGCGACCTGATAGCCGACAGTGTGGAATACATGTGCAACGCTCACACGGCAGACGCCATGATTTGTATCAGTAATTGCGACAAGATAACCCCTGGCATGTTGATGGCTGCCATGCGATTAAATATTCCCGCCGTGTTTGTGTCCGGAGGGCCGATGGAAGCAGGCCGGCTTGACGGCCGGGCTTATGACCTGATTGATGTGATGGTTCAGTCGGCCGATGATAGCGTGAGCGACGAGCATGTCCGGGATCTCGAAATGTCGGCTTGTCCGGGTTGCGGTTCCTGTTCGGGCATGTTTACCGCCAATTCGATGAACTGCCTTACCGAAGCCATCGGTCTTTCCTTGCCCGGAAACGGCACTGTCGTTGCAACGCACGTCAACCGGAAAAAACTTTTCATTGACGCTGCCCGTTTGATTGTCGAAAATGCTTTCCGCTATTATCGCGACGGCGACACGAGCGTCCTGCCCCGCAGCATTGCCGTCCGACCGGCCTTCCTCAATGCCATGACGCTCGACATTGCCATGGGCGGTTCGTCCAACACCATCCTGCATCTGCTCGCCGTAGCGCGGGAAGCAGGCGTTGACTTTACCATGGACGATATCGACGCGCTTTCGCGAAAAACGCCCTGCCTCTGCAAAGTGGCGCCCAATACGCAAAAATACCACATCGAAGACGTCAATCGTGCAGGCGGCGTCCTTGCCATCATGGGCGAACTGATGCGAGCAGGACTGGTGGATACCTCCGTCCAGCGGACTGACGGATTGACGCTGGCGCAGGCTATCGAACAATTCGACATTATCAGCCCTTCCGTATCCGCCGAAGCGCTGAGCAAGTACAAGTCCGCACCCGCGCGGCAATTCAACTCCGTGCTGGGTTCTCAGGACGAATACTTTTACGAATTGGACAAAGACCGCGCCGGAGGATGTATCCGAGACGCCGAACACGCTTACGGCAAAGACGGCGGATTAGCCGTTCTGAAAGGGAATATCGCGCAGGATGGTTGCGTTATCAAGACGGCAGGCGTGGACGAGAGCCTGTTGCGCTTTGAAGGGCCTGCAAAAGTGTTTGATTCGCAGGAAGCCGCTTGCGAGGGTATTCTCGGCGGAAAAGTCGTTGCCGGCGACGTGGTAGTGATCACGCATGAAGGGCCTAAAGGCGGCCCCGGTATGCAGGAAATGCTCTATCCTACCTCCTACATCAAATCGCGACATCTCGGAAAGGCTTGTGCACTGATCACCGACGGACGCTTCTCAGGCGGCACCTCCGGGCTGTCCATCGGACATATTTCGCCCGAAGCGGCTGCCGGCGGCAACATAGGTCTTCTCCGCGACGGCGACCTCATCAGGATAGATATTCCCGCCCGCAGCATCAATGTGTTGCTGACCGGCGAAGAACTGTTACAACGCCGCAACGAAGAATCGGCGCGTGGCTCTCTGGCATTTACGCCTCCCTGCCGCCGGCGGGAAGTATCAAAAGCGCTGAAAGCCTACGCCTCAATGGTCAGTTCGGCGGATAAAGGCGCTGTGAGAATCATCTGACGCGGCCTTGCCTGCACAGGAAGCGTAGCGGTCTGTTATGTGGGCTAAGCAAAAGCCTGCAACCACGCGCGAGCCATCAATTGAGCGCCGGCCAGCGACGCATGAACGCCGTCGTGTGTCCAGTAGGACGCCGGAGCGTGTTTCCGGGCTTCTTCATACACTTTCTGGTAAGGAATGAAAACGGCGTTGAACTCGACAGCCAGTTTCCGGGCTACGGCGCGGTATTCGTCAAATGCGGGAAACCATGAATCGTCCACCGCTTTGACGTCCTTTACCGCATAAGGTTCGCCGATGATCAGTTGTACGCCGGGGAGGGCGGTCACAGTGCGTTGCAGTAAAGCGCGATAGTCCTTTTCATAAACGGCCGCCGTTCCGCCGTAACCGGACGATTTAGTGTGCCAAAAATCATTCACGCCGATCAGTATACTCAACACGTTGGGTTTGAGGTTAATACAATCCGTATCCCAGCGATCGTTCAGTTGGAACACCTTGTTGCCGCTGATTCCCTTGTTGTAGATGGTCGGGCGTTTATCAGCGTATTGATGCAACAGAGCGCCGGCGGCTAATATGACGTAGCCGCTTCCCATCATCGGCGAGGTGTTGGGCGTGCTTGCTTTTCTATCCCGTCCGGCGTCGGTGATGGAATCGCCCTGGAAAAGGACAACGTCATTCTCTCTCAGCTTAATCTTGGCGGATGAGCGGATGTTCACCGTCGCAGCAACGATGTTGTCGGATAATCCGATAACTGCGCCGGTAAAGGCTGCTTTTTTTAAAAAACTTCTTCTTTCCATTTTTTTGGATATTTATTTAGGTTGATAATATTCGGATAAGATAATATTAATTAGAGGCTTGCGTAACTTCCGGTAAGAAATTGTACGCAGAATCATGTTTCCCCGTTTTTCTCGCCATATATGTATAACATGTGGTATCGCGGGACAAAGCCGTACTGCCGGCAAACCTGACTGATGATTTCCTGCAGGCCGGGCGCCGAAAATTCAATAATTTCCCCGGAATGCATGCAAACCATGTGTTCGTGTTGAACGGTTGGCCATGCTTTTTCGAACTGGGCATAATTTTTGCCGAAGAGGTGTTTGATGACCAGTTTGCAGTCCAGCAGCAACTCGATGGTGTTGTACAGTGTGGCTCTGCTGACTCTGTAATTCTTGTTTTTCATCTGGATATACAGCGATTCGATATCGAAATGGGAATCGTGTGAAAATATTTCCTCAAGTATAGCGAATCGTTCCGGAGTTTTACGGTGTCCGTTACGTTCCAGATATTTGGTAAAAATGGATTTGGCTTGTTCTGTTGCGTCTTTCCGGTTCATATTTCCATTATTAAAAGTGTATCATTGCTTTCATGACTCCATCGCGGTATCCGGCGACTAATTCGAATGCCTGTCCACAAGCTTCCGGCGCGAAACGGTGCGTAATCCAGTGCTCTACTTTCACGTTGCCGCCGGCAATGGCTTCGATTGCTTTTTTGTCGCAGCCGTTTTGCCGTCGTACGTTCCGGATGGTTATTTCCTTGTGGCGCAATTCATCTACAGGAAAAGAAAAGTGCGAAAATTCCGGAATACCGATGATCGAAAGCGTGCCGCCCGGTTTGAGCAGGCGGATGGATTGATCCAGCGCTTCCTGCTGTCCGCAACATTCAAACACGAAGTCGAGCATTTGAGGGACATGTTGCCTTACGCATCCGGCAACGTCGTCGCGGAGGACATTGCAGGTGGCGTCTGCGCCGGAGGCGAGGGCGATCGACAGCCGCGCGTCGATTTTGTCGGTGACGCAGACATAACGTGCGCCTGCCGATTTCAAGCCTGCCAGCACGCTTAATCCGATGGGGCCTGATCCGAGAACGGCCGCATTTTTTCCTTTTGTCTCTCCGACTGTTTGTACGGCATACAGGCCGATAGCCAACGGTTCGGAGATGGCGGCCTGTTCAAAAGACAGATGATCGGGTATCGGAAGGCAACTTTTTTGCGGCATCACGATATATTCCGAAAGACAGCCGTCGGCCTGCCCCGGACATCCCAAAAACCGAAGATTCCGGCATGTATGCGGACGCCCTTCTTTGCATTGGTCACATTCTCCGCACGGCATGGCAGGCTCTATCGCAACCCTGTCGCCGTAATGCAGATCGCTCACCGCGTTTCCCGTCTTTTCAACAATCCCGGCGCCTTCGTGTCCTACCGAAAAAGGATACCGCACCCTTTGCGAACCGATCTTCCCGGAAACATAGTAATGAACATCCGACCCGCATATTCCGACTGCCTGCATGCGTATAAGCACATCCGTGTCCGAACGAATATCGGGTTTTTCCTTTTCTGTCAGCTCCATTTTACGGATACCTGTCAATTGTATTGATTTCATTTTTTACTTCGATAAAGCGGCGAAAGATAATCATTTTTTTTGTAACTGCGTAATTTATTTACAGCATGGGGGTATTTCAAATTGTCTCATTCATTTTTCTTGTGCGCGGAGGGGTTATCGTTGCCCGCCTTTCGCTATACCGGCATTTTTCAGACTTTCCAGATAGCCTTGCAGGAGGATTGCGGCGCTCAGTTTGTCGATGTTGTCTTTCTTTCTCCGGTCTTTTTTCTTCATTCCACCTTCCAGCATGGCCTGCACTGCCATTTTGGAAGTAAACCGTTCGTCCGCCGTCAGTACTTCAATGTGGGGGTATTCCTTTCTGAGACGTTGGACAAAAGGCGTGATATATTTCATCATTGGGGAACTCTTTCCGTTGAGCCGGACGGGTTCACCGACAATGATGCGTTCTACGGCTTCCCGTGCGGTATATTGTTTCAGCCATTGCGGGAATTGTTCCGTAGGGATGGTTTCCAGCGGGCCGGCGATCATTTGCAGGGCGTCCGTAACGGCAAGTCCTGTGCGTTTGCAGCCATAATCAATAGCAAGAATGCGTCCCACGTTGATATTGTTATTGATGTCAGAACAGGTAATTCAGTCCGATGTACAGTCCCGATTTGCCGTCGCGCCGGTTGGCGGCAAGCCCGTAGTTGATGTGCGCCACGAAATTGTGGTTCAGCGCTCCTGCGATACCTCCGCCATAGCTGAGGTGCAGTTTTTCTTTGTCTCCTTTTGCAAACCATTCTGCGGCTTCGGGGTAATGCTCGTCGTAGCTGAAATCGTAGTCATGCGTCACCATACCGAAATCCGAAAAGGCTGTTAAAGCGAGATAGATATGCTGTTTCCAGAGGAGTCCCTGTATGAATTTCCATCTCAATTCGATGTTGCCGTAAAAAATATCTTCTCCTACGACGCGGTTGCGCAGAACGCCACGTATGGTTTTCGCTCCGCCGAGGCCGTCGCGGGTGATGTTGGTATTGAAGACGTAGGGCAGCAGGTAGAAAGGGATGTTTCCGCCGAGTTTTGGCTGGTAGCTTACTCTTGCGGCAAGGTTGAGCGTTTCGTGCACTAAGGTGAAGTACTGCCGGTGCGTTATGGCCAATTTGACAAATCCGGGACGGTTGCCCATGAAGGAAGGGGCGGCCAGCAGGAATATTTCACTCCAGAGGCCGCTCATCGGATTGGGTTCATTATCGCGCGTATCGTAAACGAGGCCTGATTTGAACAGGTAGTGTTTCCCGCCGTTTTTCTGTCCGGCGGATATGACGCCCCATTCCACGAATTTATCGTACAGTAGCGGCGTGTTTTCAGGCAGCCGGTCGGCTTCGTCTTTACCTTTGTTCAGTTTTTCGACGTTTACGGAAGCGATTTTGAAACCATTGTGTTCGAATCCTGCCATCCAGCGAAGTTTTTTTCCGATAACGGCGCCTTGGAAGTCGGCGCGCAGGCGCAACATTCTCCGGTCGTGCCGGTAAAACATTCTTGAAATGTATTCCGGATCGTCCTGCGTTTCGAACTTCGGATGATAATAGGCCTTGTATCCGTTGAATCCGTAGAAATCAACGGCTTGTTCGGTAAAGTAACTTGCTTCGGCGGTCAAGCGGACAGTTGGAATCAGAAATTCCGAATCGTAGATCATTTGCAGCAACCCGCTACCTTTGGTAGTACGAAAGCCTTCCATGTAGAGCGAATGACGGTATTTCGGATAGGTAGACCCGTCGCCGAACAGGTAAAAATTAACCAATGCGCCGTATTTAAACCCGATGTCGGAGTCGAAAGCAATAGAAGGCAGTGCACCGAAAGTCAGGCCCTTTTTAACATGAAGGACACTATCGGCGGCTGTACACAAATGTTGCAGCCATAAACCCGTTACGAGTATCCATAATTTGCGTGTTTTCATTGTTACGGAAGGTACTGAACGGAGTAAAGACCCAACCGGTTCGCCGGTCAAGTCTTTATTCTTTGGGGGTTATGCTATTTGTTACCTTTGATGGCGGCATGTGCGGCTGCCAGTCGTGCGATGGGCACCCGGAAGGGCGAACAACTGACGTAATTCAGGCCGATATGATGGCAAAACTCGACGGAACTCGGCTCGCCGCCGTGTTCGCCGCAGATGCCGACTTTCAGTTCCGGTCTGATGGAACGTCCGTTGACGGTAGCCATGCCGATGAGTTGTCCTACGCCTTTTTGATCGAGAATCTGGAAAGGATCGGCTTTCAATATGTTTTTTTCCAGATATACGGGCAGGAATTTGGCAATATCGTCGCGCGAATAGCCGAAAGTCATCTGCGTGAGGTCATTGGTGCCGAAGGAGAAAAATTCTGCCGATTCGGCGATTCTGTTGGCGGTAAGAGCGGCACGCGGCACTTCAATCATGGTTCCGATTTTGAAATCGATGTGACTGTTGTATTCGGCGAATACTTTGTCTGCCGTGTTGCGGATAATCGTTTCCTGATATTTCAGTTCGTACAGGATACCGACCAGCGGCACCATGATTTCCGGGATAACTGCGATACCGCGTTTTTTCAGGTTGAGCGCGGCTTCGAGGATGGCGCGGGTTTGCATTTCGGTAATTTCCGGATAGGTATTGCCCAGCCGGCATCCCCGGTGTCCGAGCATCGGGTTAAATTCGTGCAGGCTTTCTACTTTTTCGCGTATCTTTTTTACGGAAATATTCATTACTTTGGCCATTTCTTCCTGTCCTTTTTCGTCGTGGGGGACAAATTCGTGCAATGGCGGGTCGAGCAGTCTTACGGTTACCGGCAGACCTTGCATGGCTTCAAAAATACCTTCAAAATCGGCGCGTTGCAGGGGCAACAGTTTTGCCAGCGCTTTACGCCGTCCGTTTTCGTCGTCGGCAAGGATCATTTCGCGCATGGGGATGATTTTTTCGCCTTCAAAGAACATGTGTTCGGTGCGGCAAAGGCCGATTCCCTGAGCGCCGAAGTCGCGGGCTGTTTTGGCGTCGCGGGGGGTATCGGCGTTGGTACGTACTTGCAAGCGTGCGTGTTTGTTGGCTAACTTCATCAGTTCGGCGAAGTCTCCGCTCAGTTCGGCTGCTTTCGTTTTGATTTGGCCGCTGTAAACGTTGCCTGTCGAGCCGTCGAGAGAAATCCAGTCTCCTTCTTTGAGTGTTTGTCCTTTCACGGTAAGCGTGTGCGCCTTGTAGTCAATGAGC
This sequence comes from Bacteroidales bacterium, assembly GCA_031259205.1. Lineage (GTDB taxonomy): Bacteria > Bacteroidota > Bacteroidia > Bacteroidales > UBA4181 > JAIRLS01. The sequence continues at coordinate 9,720 of JAIRLS010000311.1, forward strand.
ATATTTCCGGCGCCGGATACGCAGCATTTTCCCATTCCCCGTGCGACAACGGCTGCATGGGAGGTCATTCCCCCGCGTGCGGTAAGGATGCCTTCCGCTACATTCATTCCTTTGAGGTCTTCCGGAGATGTTTCCACACGTACCAGAATGTTTTTTTTGCCTTTGGCAGCCCAATCTTCGGCGTCTTCGGCGAAAAAGACGATCTGTCCGGTAGCGGCGCCCGGCGAAGCAGGCAAGCCTTGCGCTATCTTGGACGCTTTCGACAGGGCTTCCCTGTCAAAAACAGGATGCAACAACTCGTCCAGTTTCTGCGCTTCGCAACGCAGCAATGCGGTTTCTTCGTCAATCATGCCTTCGTGGAACATGTCCATGGCGATTTTCACCATGGCTGCGCCGGTACGTTTGCCCGAACGTGTCTGCAACATCCACAGTTTGCCATCCTGAATGGTAAACTCGATGTCCTGCATGTCTTTATGGTGATTTTCGAGGTGTTTCTGGGTATTAAACAAATCCTGATATACCGATGGCATGGATTCTTCCAGCGAAGGATATTTTGCCGCCCGTTCTTCTTCGGATACGTTGGCCAGTTTAGCCCACCGCTGCGAACCTGTTTTGGTGATTTGCTGGGGCGTACGGATACCTGCGACTACGTCTTCGCCCTGTGCGTTGATGAGGTATTCGCCGTTGAAAAGCGCTTCGCCCGTGCCGGCGTCGCGGGTAAAGGCCACGCCGGTGGCGGATGCGTTGCCCATATTCCCGAAGACCATTGCCTGCACATTGACGGCGGTGCCCCATTCGGCCGGAATGTTGTTCAATTTGCGATAGAGGATAGCGCGATCGTTCATCCAACTGCCGAAGACCGCCATGACCGCTCCCCAAAGCTGTTCCCACGGATCGGCCGGAAAATCCCTGCCTGTTTTTTCCTTTACGGCTTTTTTGAAAAGGAGTACCAACTTTTTCAGATCATCGGTCGTCAATTCGGTATCCAGATGTATGCCTTTTTCTTCCTTAAGTTTTTCGATGATTTCTTCAAACGGGTCGAGGTCTTCTTTGGCGACGGGTTTCAGTTCGAGAACCACATCGCCGTACATTTGTACGAAACGGCGGTACGAATCCCATGCAAAGCGGGGATTGCCCGATTTTGCCGCGATGGTTTCCACTGCTTCGTCGTTCAGGCCAAGGTTGAGGATGGTATCCATCATGCCGGGCATAGAGGCGCGTGCGCCCGACCGTACCGATACCAGCAGAGGATTCCTGTTATCGCCGAATTTTGCGCCGCTCACGGCCGCTTCTACTTTTTGAACGGCTGCTTTTACTTCCTTCTCTATTTCCCGAATGACGGCTTCGCGTCCTACCTTATAATACAGGGCGCACACTTCGGTTGTAATCGTGAACCCGGGCGGAACCGGAATCCCTATCAGATTCATCTCGGCAAGATTGGCGCCTTTGCCGCCCAGCAACTCTTTCATCGAACCGTTTCCTTCGGCTGTTTTGTTTCCAAAAAAATATACTTGTTTCTCTTTTGACATTGAACTTTAACGTATTTAAAAAATAATAACTTTACTGCAATTTACGAACGCAAAAGTAATAATAAAATATGATTCGACAAAAATATTTCCTGTTTTACTTGGAAAATAAAAAACCGCTCCCTTTGCGGAAGCGGTTTCTGTTATCAAATTGGCGCCGACGACAGCGACGTTCAGGATTTTGGACTCGTATTGTTGGCAATGGAGGCCAAAGCGCGACATCCTTCGGCGATAAAGCGCGATATGACAATAATCAGAAAACCCGTAATGGGCGCGACAATCATCGACGTAATGCCGGTGCCTGAAAACGGCAAGTCTGCCATGGAAGCGAGATAGGCGGCTTCTTCTCCGAGAAAAATCCAGCTAATAAGCGAAAACCCGAAACCGACAATCGCGATCCATACGCCCAGCCATTCGCCCAGTGTCTGGATAAAATGCGAAATTACGGGCGTGGCGGGAAACTCGCTGCCTTCTCGCGAGGTGAGCTGTACCTTTTCACGACGATCCCACCAAATTTGGAATCCTGCCCAACAAGCGGCTACTATAACCAGCCATATCAGCAAAAATGCAAAAACATATTTTGCCCCGGCATCGAAAACTCCGCCGTCAATGGCTTCATATAACATATAGAACGGTAATAACAGATTGATTACCGCCAACGCTGCATACAACCATCCGAATGGTTTGCGATATAACTTGCCGTCGTCGATATACGATAAAAACGGCTTAATAAAAGTGAAAAATTTTTCGTTCATGACTGTTTAGATATTAAAAGTGATATAATAAAGATTTAAAAGTAATTACAATTTAAAAAACGGTATTATTCCGTTATTTCAGAATCGGCTTTCGTTTGTGCCGTTGTATTTTTAAATTTAATGGTGACATTAATATAAGGGTTATTTTCCGATACGGAAATTTCCTGCGTGTCGTTGCTGTATTTCATCTGGTTTTTACCGGATTCTGCCGTACGGTTTTCCTGCAATTTTTTATCTATCAGATTCAAGATTTCGTCGGTGTGATTGCCCGACTTGATAGAGTAAGTATATGATTCGGGTTTGCGTTTGGCATTGAAAATATACTCGGTATATGACCACCAGCCTTTCGAAACTTTTTTGTCGTAGGGTGTTCCGTTTACCGTCAGGGTGTAGGTCACTTTTGTGCCGACGAGTTTATCCATCACTGCCGCGTGCGAATGGGTATATTTACCGAAAGCGTTTTGCCTGATGTTGAATCGATCCGAAATATCCTCGTAGGTGGAAGCGGCGGTCAAGCCTTCGGGCGAGTTGAAATCGAAGACCGCCACGACGTCTTCGGCGTTGAAATAGTCGGATTTCACCGTGTTGTATTCCGAATAGCCTTTCAGGTACGAAGAAATGTCTTCTGCTGCGGATTGGAACTGCGGATTGACGGCATAATTCCCTTTTTTGTCAATCATTCCGACCTGGTCGCCATTGGAAACGAGCGCCAGGTTGCCGCTGAAAGGCGTGGCTAATTCAAACTGCGGGTTGATCACGTATTTTCCGTTGCGGTCGATATACCCCCAGGCGTCGCCATTGTGGACTGCGGCAATGTAGCTGCCATAAAAGCCATGAGCGAGGTAGAACTGCGGATTGATGACAAACTGCCCTTTGTTGTTGCACCAGCCGTACTTACCGTCCTGCTCCACGAGAAACAAATTGCCGTCGGCTTCCATGTTATCGAACTGGGGGTTGATTACGTATTTTCCGTTTTTGTCGACGGCGCCGTATTTTTTGTCGACTTCCACGATTCCCAAGACGTTTACAAGTTTCTCAGTCCCGTCGAGCGCCACGACTGCCAAGCCGTTTACGAATTTCGTTGTCCTGTCGAATTGCGGATTAATCGTAAATTCTCCTTTTGTGTTGATGTAGCCCCATTTGTGTGTTTCGGCGTCGAACGCCTCGCAAAGACCTTCGCTGAAATCGCCTGTCCTGCTGAATTTCGGCTCAATTTTCACTTTCCCGCTTTTGTCCACAAACCCATACAGGTTGTCGAAGTTGCAGAAAGCAGCGAATCCGTTGTGAAACGAGCGTACATTCAAGGCCTCCTTTAAGGTGAATTTGACGTTGCCTTTCGAATCGATCGCGGCGGGCGCCTGATCTTCTTCTACTGTCCAGGCCAGACCTTCGCTGAAAGTGGTAGCAGACTTGTAGCGTTTTTCAGTTACAAATTCGCCTTTCGTGTTAATGTAACCCCATAAGTCGCTGCCTTCCGACCTTACCAGCGCTACGCCTCCCCGAAATACGGTAGCGCGGTCGAACTGCGGATTGATGACAATCACGCCTTTCCGGTTTACATATTCGTAGGTGTTGCCGCTTTTCACGGGATACAATTCGATGTCGGAAACGGATGAACCTCCGCCGCAACTTGTAAATACGGCTGTCGCCATTAGCAACAGACTTAAACTGAATAAATTTACTCTTTTCATACAATATACCATATACAATATACAAGACAATTATTTGTCAAAAAGTTTAGCCAGCAAAACTTTACCTGTAACAGTAATCCATCCGAACAGCAATCCGAGGAATCCGTAGATAAGTTCTACCGTGACTGCAGAGCAAAGATTGTCCCCGGCGCCCGGCACATAATTGATGATCCCGAAAAAACATCCCGATGCAACAAACATCGACGGAATATAATTCATCCACGGCACTTTGTCTAAATACAGCACAAAGAAAACAATAATAAATACCGCAATCGGGACGCAGAACCAGGGCGTGCATGAGAACAAGCCGGCAAGTTTAACAATACCGATTGAAAACGCAATACCGATAACGTATCCGATAGCGGCGCGTATCCCGTCTTTGGCGGTACCCGTGAAAAAATACACTGCCCACGCTACGAACGCGATATAAGTAAACCCTTTTTCGCTACCGACAGGCATGCACCCTTTAATCAACTGGTCGATGCAGACAATTACAAAAGCAAGCAAAGCCGTATAAGCCGAACCTACTGCAAAAGAAACATTTTTCATACTTTTTTGGTTTTTATATTACACATACAATGAATTAATTACAATTTATTTACGGGGAAATCGCAGGGAACTTTCCGAATAACTTTTCCCGTTGCAGTCCATTCTGCTCCACGCAGAAGGGTGACAGTGGAACTTGCGCCTTCCACCGCCGGATAAGCAGGGTTGCCGCCTGCATGTCCGAGTACGGTATGGAAAATACGTCCCTTCCCCCGTTTCATTACCGTCAGTACAGCCTTGTCGCGACCTGTTCCTCCCGTTTCTTTATTGGAACAGGCAGTTGAGAGGACGGCGAGATTTTTTGCAGTACCACGCAAACGGTCGTACCGTTCATCCTTATATGTCGAAAAACAGGGACCAAACGACGACCTGTTCTCGCCTGTTTTGGGCGATATGGCAAAGCCGGCGGCAAATATGCCGCTTTTGTTCAGGTCTTTTTGAAGTATCACACTGCCTGCTTCCCGGTTATAATTGTTCTGACCTGTCAATACGAGTATTTTTATCAGGTCTTTGGCATTAACGATACCTGTTAACATTGATAAAACCACCAGCATAACGATTTTTTTTTACTGTTTTCATTTGCTTTATACAGATTACACCTTATAAATTCAGGGCTTTCCGACATATCCGATATGTTTAACCGACGAGGCAAAGGTAATGATTTTTTT